>NZ_JAGJEE010000043.1:0-41702 GCF_018100885.1 Pseudoalteromonas sp. MMG013
TTAAATGTGTACTCTAGGACAATGCACTATGATAATTTGGTGGAGCTATGCGGGATCGAACCGCAGACCTCTTCGCTGCCAGCGAAGCGCTCTCCCAGCTGAGCTATAGCCCCAAACCTAGCAAACTTTGAAAGATTAATCTTTCGTGTCTGTATCGCTGAGTGCGGGCCGCATTCTATGCAGGCACACAAACAAAGTCAACAGTTTTCACGGAACTTTTTATCGAGCGTTCTAAAAACCACCAACTTGGTGCTAATATAACCACACCGCCATCATGTTTCAATTAAAACCCTTGTTTTTGTTCAAAAAACTACCAATAGTCCACTCAAGTAATAATCAATCATAAGTATATGAGTGATTTAACATGATAATCCAACAGTAAGCACCCGATTGATTCATTTTATTTACAGTCATTGGCCAATGAAAGTATGCGTAAGTACCCATAGCCCTCTCTTCTATCACCTATGAAGCCATTCCACTTCTATAGGTAACCAGCTCTCCACCATAAATAGAGAATCCCGATTCAGAGGAATACTTTCTCGATTCACGTAACCACAATCAATTTAACTCCCAACATCAAAGTAAAGTGGTTCGCCAGCCATTAACAAATACGGCGGCTATTACACGACTCAGCTCAAAAAATGACGCCGTAACAAGCTGCGCTATTTATGCGTGCTTCTTGTTGACCTCCCCGTGTTGCTTTACTCGTTATAGTTACTCTTACTGATTAGGGGCTGTTGATCTTTCAGGTTCATTTTTGCAGCCGTTTGATTGGGTTTTATACAAGGCAGAGGTTGCGTGGCATGGTTATTCCATGTGAGTCAGCCGATAACACAGTAGAAAAGCCAATCAAGCGCTGCCTACCGGTTCTTTTGAGCACCCCTTTCTCTTTGTTGCTTAATATTCGCTTAGATTACTAAGCCACATTAAGCGCCGCGATAAAAGAGAACAAAAATAGAACAGCAAAGTTCAACAGCTCCTAGATAATTCTTACTCATTGGCACCTCTATGCTGCTCATTCATATGAAGCTCAATACTTCCAACTTATAGATTAACCCCTGCCTAATCAGCAAGAGTTACAACAAATGGCTATAAAAACAACACTTAAAAGCTAATGGCATACTCCATATTGCAGCAACATTGAGCGCCTTCTCAATTCAACTAAAAAATAAATTCCCTATAGGTAATAAATGAAGAGCTAAAGAAAATTGGCGATAAAAACCGCATATGAACTAATTTTGTAACTTCAAGTGTTGACTCTATTTCAAGTCTCCCTATAATAGCGCCCCACAATGACGCAGCAAACGTTGTTGATTTAGATATGGGTCGTTAGCTCAGTTGGGAGAGCATCGCCCTTACAAGGCGAGGGTCACTGGTTCAAGTCCAGTACGACCCACCATTATCTAAATATTCTATTTGGGTCGTTAGCTCAGTTGGGAGAGCATCGCCCTTACAAGGCGAGGGTCACTGGTTCAAGTCCAGTACGACCCACCAAATAGAATTATAATCTGGGTGATTAGCTCAGTTGGGAGAGCATCGCCCTTACAAGGCGAGGGTCACTGGTTCAAGTCCAGTATCACCCACCACTTTTTGTGGACATCAGATTATTTTGCAATTCTAAAATGGGTCGTTAGCTCAGTTGGGAGAGCATCGCCCTTACAAGGCGAGGGTCACTGGTTCAAGTCCAGTACGACCCACCATTTTAGAAACATTTGCGGGTCGTTAGCTCAGTTGGGAGAGCATCGCCCTTACAAGGCGAGGGTCACTGGTTCAAGTCCAGTACGACCCACCATTTTTATTATGGTGGTTGCAAATATTGATTATTTGGGTGATTAGCTCAGTTGGGAGAGCATCGC
The DNA here is from genome assembly GCF_018100885.1 of Pseudoalteromonas sp. MMG013. NCBI lineage: Bacteria > Pseudomonadati > Pseudomonadota > Gammaproteobacteria > Alteromonadales > Pseudoalteromonadaceae > Pseudoalteromonas > Pseudoalteromonas sp. MMG013. The sequence continues at coordinate 1,857 of NZ_JAGJEE010000043.1, forward strand.
CCTTACAAGGCGAGGGTCACTGGTTCAAGTCCAGTATCACCCACCAAATAATCAAAAAACTATATGTGGGTGATTAGCTCAGTTGGGAGAGCATCGCCCTTACAAGGCGAGGGTCACTGGTTCAAGTCCAGTATCACCCACCACATATAGGTTTAGAATCCTTTTTACCCTTATACTTCATCTCTCTTTTCAGCTATATTTTTCGCTGAATCAATTACGCGAATTAAATTTTTTTGTCCACATAAAAGCTATTTCAAAAACCGCATTAACCGACTAAACTATTCACAGCACTATTTATTATAAGTTATTCATTTGCATGAGTGTTCAGCCATTTATCAACACCAAAATCTTAATTGTTGAAGAGCAACCTTTGGCGCTTAGCCATATGAAGCGCTCACTAGAGCAGTTAGATTTTCGTAACCTGAAATTTGCTGAACATGCACAAGCCGCGATAGAACACTGCCGAATTGATAAATTTGACCTCGTCATTTGCTCTTTTGATTTAACTAAACGTCAAGATGGTTATCAACTTTACGAAGAGTTAAAAAGTAAACGCCTTGTCAGAAATGCCACTTCCTTTATTTTTGTATCCGCCGAAACCAGTGGAGAATTGGTCCACAGTGTTATTGAATTGCAACCGGATGACTTTTTAGTAAAACCATTCACTATCAAAGAACTTCGAAGTAGGATTGAGCGCGTTCTTAAACGTAAACAATCTTTAAAAAAAATCTACACCTTTATTGATGATGGCAATGATTCAAAAGCTGTTAGGTTCATTGATGCAGAACTTGATAAGCGTGGACATACCCACAGCCCTATTTTACTAAAACTCAAAGGGGAAGCATTACTGCGCCTTGGCCGAGTTAAAGATGCAAAACAATTTTATAAATCGGCCTTGAATGTACAGAAATTTACATGGGCAAAAATTGGACTTATCGAAGCACTTATAGCGAATAACGAAGATGCGCTTGCTCAGCGTATGCTTAAAACCATGCTTGAGCGCTCTGAGACACGTTTAATTGCCCTAGACCTACTTGGGCGATTAGAAATTAAGTTAAGCCAGTTTGAAACGGCTCAGGGCTTCTTAAGTGAAGCATCCAAAATTGCCCCCCGTAACATTGATAGACAAAAGTCTCTAAGCCGCATTGCTTTGATAAACCACGATTATGAACGCAGCTATCATGCACAAAAAGACATTGCCCAGTACGCTAAGCATTCAATTCATGATAACCCTGAAATATACCTAAATACTGTGAGAGCCGGAATCGATTTCGCCTTAAGCACAGACCAAACTGAACAGATCAGCCGTATTACCCGGCAAACTCAGCAATATTTGGGTGAACTCAAAAAGCAATTCCCAAACGCTGATAATCAAGCGCAAATAGATGTACTTAATGCTCGTATTCATTATTTAAAAGATGAAAGTAGAAACGCCCGAAAACTCATTGAGCAATTAGAAGATGAGCCATCCATACGCTCAGTTGACGCCTCCTTGGATAAAGCGAAGGCGTACCATGAACTGGGGTTCCACCACAAAGCTCAAGAGCTGTTCGCGCAAATTGTGGCACATTGTGAACGCCACGATAATGTAAGTGATCCTATTACCATGCACTATATTCAGCAGCAGCAAAGTGAACGTCGTGATATCACCATGGGCCCAAAAGAATTAAACAACCATGCGGTCAATCAATTTAATCGTGGCCACCTTGATATGGCTTTAGAAGCATTTTCACAGGCTTTTCGGATTATGCCAAAAAACGCGAGCATTGCCCTTAACCTCCTGCAATGTTTGCTTGATAACACGGGTAAGAATGGCCAAACATTCAATTCAGCATTAGCAAAAAAGTGCATTTCAACATTGAACAGCAGCAGTACATTAGAACCCGAACAAATCACTCGATTGGATAAACTAATAGCCCAACTTAAAGAAATGGGCTTATCAGTGGATTAATCTGACACTTTTACCATTGAAAGCGCATTAACACAGTACCTTAAGCCACTAGGCTTTGGCCCATCAGGGAAAACATGCCCTAAATGAGCATCACATACATTGCATACGATCTCAATACGTTGCATAGCATGTGAGTCATCGCCAATATACGCAATGGCATTTTCAGTTGCAGGTTGCGTAAATGAAGGCCAACCAGAGCCACTATCAAACTTCTCTTGCGCATCAAATAACAGGTTATCACAACATACACAGCCATATTTACCAGGCTCAAATAAAGTACAACTACCACCACTAAAGGGCCGTTCCGTACCCTTGTTTCGCGTAATATAATATACCTCTTCTGGTAATTGAGATTGCCACTGAGCCGCTGTTTTTTCGACTCTGCGCGAAGGTGTTGGGTTGCCTTCATTACTGAATCTTAATATATCGCGCCATTTAAGCATGTTTATTACCTCAGTTAATTAATACATCATTAAAATAGTTTGGAAATTCATTTGCTAAACACTCAAACTGCGGCTGAATTCGAGTCATACAAAAGTCAGGGCGGATCAGTCATATCATAATGCTGATAATGCTGATAATGCTGATAATGCTCCTCTGATGGAAAAAACAAGCGTAAACCCAATACCAGAGTCTCCACAGCCCGTTCTTAGGAGAGTAAGTCAATCACGTCTGTTTTTTTGAGCCGAGCTAACACAATAAACTGCACTATGATATTTACGCCGTAACTGGTGCTCAGCTTTTGCACTATAAATCATTGAGTATACTTTGATCAGTACTGACAAAGGCACTATTTAGCCGTCAAATGTTGCCCTCACGCCCTCTGAAAATAATTCGTTAGGCGTGTGCAGCGCCAAATACCCCTGATCCACGTTACACACAGCACGTATCGACATAAAAACGGCTTCTGTTGTACATCTGTGATAGGCCCCACCAAGCCATAACATCAATATCAACAGACTCACCATCTACCTTATTACAACCAATATACTCCGTTACACCCGTATAATAAGACCTCTAGGTTTTTAATTTACTTTCGGGTTCTGGCCAGTCATTGAAAAAACAGACCAAATAACGGCTTTTCACTAAATACAAAATCACCCATAACAGCATCACCATCTGCACCGCTAAATAAAATGAAAATTGATAGTAACTTTGTGATGCTTGCAAAATTAACCATATTAGGTCAGCTGCTGCCGTGATGAGTAAAGGCCAACGCATATAGCGCCAGTATTTAGCCAACACTTGCGAACTTGTTGGCCTGCGCAATGAGAAAATGACCGTCGGGACCAAGGCGAGTGTGCCAATGGCCAAAGAGACGAAAAAGTGTTGTTTGGACTGAAAAAATAGTGACATAAAATCTAAATCAGGCCGCCTAGCTACCGCAGAAAAAATCCACAACAAGTAAGCACGTAGTAATACTAACAGAGTAAGATTAAACCCAACTGGGGTTCTATACACGCCATATTTATCCCAATACTCTGGACCATATTGCTTCATAACAACACTCCGGCCACCAGCAAGGAGCCCACTATTAATGAGTCATTACTGGTAGCGCTTCAGTTTCAATTATTCGTGCTCAGAAAATAATGCAACAAGTGCATCTTCATCAAGCACATCAATGCCTAAATCTTGTGCTTTCGTTAATTTAGACCCCGCCTTTTCACCTGCAACGAGCGCATGAGTATTTTTAGAAACACTGCCTGACACTTTCGCACCGAGTGCTTGTAAGCGTGCTTTAGCATCATTACGATTTAGCTGAGTTAAAGTCCCTGTCAGCACATAGGTCAGCCCTTCAAGCGGTTGACTTAATGATGACTTTTCAGCGATGTCTGGCCAGTTAACACCAACTTCAATAAGCGCACTCACGACGGTTTGATTGTGCGATTCATTAAAAAAGGCATGTAAATGCTGCGCAACAATAACGCCCACATCACTGACTTCTTGTAAACTATCAATGGTGGCTACTGAGACTTTTTCAAGCGTTAAGTAATGATTGGCAAGGTTTTGTGCCGTTGCCTCACCGACTTCCCTAATACCGAGCGCATAAAGAAACTTGGCCAAAGTCGTTGTTTTGGCGTCCTCTAACGCAGCCACCAAATTTTTCGCTGATTTTGGCCCCATACGTTCTAATGATTCAAAATGCCCTTGCTTTAATATGAACAAATCAGCAGGTGTATGTATCAGCTCTCGGTCAACCAGCTGCTCGACAATTTTATCCCCTAAGCCATCAATATCTAACGCTTTGCGCGATGCAAAATGCTTAATGGCTTGCTTTCGTTGTGCTTGGCATACTAAACCACCGGTACATCGCGTTGTAGCCTCTCCTTCTACTCGCTCAACATGAGAACTACACACTGGGCATGAATCAGGGAATATAATGTCTTTTACATCATTCGGACGCCGCTCTAACACGACTTGCGTCACTTGTGGGATCACATCCCCTGCTCTGCGCACAATGACAGTATCACCAATTTTAACGCTTAATCGTTCAACCTCGTCACGGTTGTGCAAAGTCGCGTTAGACACAGTCACCCCCCCCACAAACACGGGCTCAAGGCGTGCAACGGGTGTAATTGCCCCCGTTCGGCCTACCTGAAATTCCACATCAAGTAGCTGCGTGATTTCTTCCTGTGCTGGAAATTTAAATGCAATCGCCCACCTCGGTGCTCGCGCAACAAAGCCCAATTGCTGTTGATAAGCCTTGTCATTCACTTTAATAACGACCCCATCAATCTCATAGGGTAACTCTGTACGACGCTGCATAATATCTTGATAATATGCCAATGCAGACTGTGCTCCAGAAACCAACTTTGTTTCTGGACACATAGGCAGTCCCCATGCTTTCAACTGTTCAAGCTGCGAAAAATGCGTTTCTGGTAAATCAACCCCAGTGACAACCCCCATAGAGTAAGCGTACATCATCAGAGGTCTTTTAGCTGTGACCTTGGAGTCGAGTTGCCTCAAGCTCCCTGCGGCTGCATTTCTAGGGTTTGCAAACGTTTTCTCATCTTTCGCGGCTGCCGTTTTATTTAAACGTGCAAACCCTGCGCTATCCATAAATACTTCACCACGCACTTCCACTTCTTCAGGAATATTGTCTCCCCGCAAACGCAGTGGAATATTGCGTATCGTTTTAACATTCGCCGTTATATTCTCACCTACTTGCCCATCACCACGTGTAGCGGCTTGTACAAGCGCACCATTTCGATACAAAATAGACACGGCTAACCCATCTAACTTGGGTTCACAACAAAACTCTAACTCTTTACTTTCAAGCAATCGCTCTTTGATGCGACGGTTAAATGCGCTGAACTCTGTTTCATCAAATGCATTATCTAACGATAACATAGGCACCTGATGATTAACTTGCTCAAACTTACCAAGTGCTTCACCGCCTACTTTTTGTGAAGGTGAATCTGGAGTGAGATACTCAGGGTGAGCTTGCTCTAATGCCATTAGTTCACGCATGATACGATCATACTCAGCATCGGGAATAGATGGGTTGTCTAGCACATAATACTGATAATTATGTTCCTCTAATTGCTGCTTTAATAACTGAATTTGTTTATTAATTGACTCTGACATCTCAACCTCTGAAAAAACAAAAGCCACGAGTGTGCGCGGCTGCAACTCGTGGCTTATAAAAACGGCGATGGCGCCTAAACTTTAACTATGCAGCGTATTCACGTACTTTTTCTACGTAGGCACGCACGGCGTTCACAGACAAGGGCTCTCGATTGCTATCTAACACTGTCGCGCCAAACTCATCTGCTAGCTTTTTAGCCGCACCATGCAACATGTTAAAAGCGGCTAAACTATCACCTTCACATGGCAGCGTCATAAATAAGCTCACACCCGCAGTACCAAACTGTTCCATATTGTCTATATCGAATGTGCCTGGGTTAAACATATTAACTAAACGAAATAGCACAGGCCCATTACCTGATGGCTCTACATGACGATTAAAAAAGCCTTCATCTGAATACTTAAAACCCAAACTCAGTACTGTTGGTAACAAACGAGAACCAGCCATTGTCAGCCCTTCAGGCATCGCTATATGCAATATAATAAAATCACTTGGTTCTTGTGATGAGTGCTCTGCAGCGCCTGTCGTTGGCGTTTCAGTCTCACTGTCTGTTGACACATTTTGAGAGTGCTCATTCGTATCTTCTTCAGAGCTATTTATGACAGCTCCCTCATCAACAGCCGCAAAATTCATTTCACCCAGGTCAGGCTCATCATTATTTCGCAAAGAGTCTGTTTGCACGGGTTCAGGCTCTTTTTCTCGTTGCTGTTCTTGTGGCTGTTCCTTTTTACGAACAGACCATAAACCATGGATCAGTAATCCACCAATTACTAACGCGCTGATCACGATTAGCGCCCATCTCAATTCTGTGGCCATTGCTCACCTTTTTATTCTCATGCTTGTGCCATCTGCACTGCTTGTTCTACGTCAACGGCAACCATTCTCGAAACACCAGGTTCCGCCATAGTTACCCCCGTCAGCCTACCAGCCATTTCCATCGCTATTTTATTATGACTGATGTATATAAATTGCACCGAATGTGACATTTCCTCCACTAAACGACAAAAGCGTCCAACATTGGCATCATCTAGCGGTGCATCAACTTCATCTAACATACAAAAAGGTGCTGGATTCAGTCTAAATATAGAAAATACCAATGATAATGCGGTCAGCGCTTTTTCTCCACCACTTAGCAAATGAATTGTTGAGTTTTTCTTTCCCGGTGGCCTCGCCATGATACTGACGCCACTTTCTAATAAGTCATCACTTGTCAGTTCTAAGTATGCACTACCTCCGCCAAAAACTTTAGGAAATAACTCTTTTAAGTCATCATTTATTTGATCAAATGTGGTTTTAAATCGTATTTTCGTCTCTTTATCTATTTTGCGGATTGCATTCTCTAATGTCTTCAGTGCCGATGTTAAATCATCCAGTTGATCATCCAAATAAGTTTTTCTCTGCGCAGCCTCATCAAATTCTGTAATGGCAGCTAAATTAACCGCACCGAGTTCATTTAATGAAGAAATCGTCTGGTTTAACATAGTTTGTAAACCCGAAATATGTGCGCCATCAAATAAGTTGGCCTGTACTTTTTGCAAGTCTTGCTCTAATGCCTCAAGGGGCTCTAACGCCGCTTGTGCTTTAATCGCCAGCCCTTGTTCCTCTAACAGATGCTTTTGCAATAACTCTTTAAGTCGAGACACTTCACCGCTTGCTCCCTTTAAACTCACTTGTTTTTGTTGTAGCTGAGTTTTCGTTGCTTGTAATTGTACAGTCAGTGAATCGATAGCAGTCTGTTGTTTTGTCTGCTCGGCCAATAAGCTGACAATTTGCTCATCGACATCAAGCATAGGCTCCTGAAGTAATTGCTGCTCATCCAATAACCCTTGCGCCCTTTCATGCGCCACATCAAGGCTTTTTTGCACATGGTCAACTTTTGATTGTGCCAGTTGCAGGGTACTTCTAGCTTGCTGTTCTTTCAAGGTTTGTGCGTGTACATTCGCTAATGCACGATCTTTGTCGCGCAGCGCATGCTGCTGAGATTGTGCTTTTAGCTCGTAATCGGCTTTAGAGGCTGTAATGTGCAGTTGATGCTGTGATAAACGCGCTTGCGATTGTTCATATGCTGTTTGTAGTTTGGCTAATGCAGCTTGCTCAGTATGTAACTGACCTGACAACTCAGCTTGTTTTTTTTCCAGCATGGCATAACTTTCATGCCACTGTTCCACGGCTGATTTGAGCATTTCGTGGCGTGATTGCAACCCTGCAACTTGTTGCGCTAAAGCGTGTATTTCTTCCTTATTAACAACTTCAGCATGGGCGCTTTGTGCCCTTTGGGCTGTCAAAGTCTCCACTTCCTCTTCCAACTTAGTCAGTTGAGACTCTGCTTGCGGTACTTGTTGCTGCAACGCCCTTAACTTTGCATGTTGACTCAACAAACTATCTGAATCAGTGTGTTTGAGCGTCGCACGCCAATTTTTTCCATATAAGGTTCCAACCCTGTCGACCCCCAAAACCCAAAACTGAGAGGGATTAAATGACTCCCCTTGCGCTAACAACTGAATGTGATTTAATAGTGCTGGATACACACCGTCAGCAATAACTTCCGCGACAGACCCACTTATTACACCAGAAGCATCAGGCCACACAGCATCATCTGCAGCAGATGTGGTGACTTTCAAATGATTTAACCCAAGTAATGCCCTTTCCACAGGTATTTCAAACCCAGCTTTCACTCTTAATTCACTCAGTAAAGAAACATAAGGCTCACTGTTGTCTGGATCTAGTACTCCAGTCAGAGCCTCTATACTTGCAACCAAAGCTGTATTCTTTTGTTGGTGACTATCAAATGCCTGTCTAGCCACATTTAAATTACCGGTCAGTGTGTCTGTTACGTTTTGCTGGTCTTGAACTGAAGCTTGCAACCTAGCAATCTGGCGTGTTTTCGCCGCTAATTCATGTTGCACATCTGTGAGCTTTTTACTTGGATCTTCTTGCCCTAAAACTTGTATTTGCACTTCACATTCGCGATACTTTTCTGCTGTATGCTTTTCATGCTGCTGGCATTGTGTATACTGCTGCTCCGCTTTAATATGAGAAGATTGCGCACGTGCGACTTCGTCGACCAACTGCTGTTGGTGCGCTTCAACGCTCTGAAACTCTTGCAATACCTGCTGACAATATACTTCCAACTCTTCTAATTGAGTATGTGATGCAAGCACACTGTTTACACAGTCTTGTAATGCCCCATCTAGCACGACAATATCAGCTTGATTGATTTCTAGCTGCGCACGCTCTTCTATGACATTTTTACGGTGTTTATCTATTTGCGCCTGTAAGCCGCGAGATTTGTCTATAAAATGTATTTTTTGTTGTTCTGCTTTAGTCAAACTAGTATGTGTTTTATGCAGGCTCTGACGTTGTTCAGTCGCACTATCTGTAAGCTGCGCAATTTGGGTATCAAGGGTTGCCAAAATATCATTATGCCCACTATGCGCAACGTTCAAAAAATCGATTTCTGAGCGTACCTTTTCTATATGGTGTAATTTTTGTTGCTGTTTTTCGTGAAAATTTTGCCATTTAAGCACCGCAAGTTGCCCTTTATAAGTGCGCTCTTGCTGTTTAAGTGTACGGTATGATTTTGCATCTTTTGCTTGTATTGCAAGCCTATCTAGCTGTAATTGCAACTCTTTTCGGACATCGAGTAGACGTTCTAAATTTTCTCTGGTACTTTTAATTCGAGTTTGAGTTTCACGCCGGCGCTCTTTATATTTTGATACCCCAGCCGCTTCCTCTAAAAAAGTACGCAACTCTTGTGGTTTACTCTCGATCAGCCGCGAAATCATACCTTGCTCAATAATGGCATAACTACGAGGCCCAAGGCCAGTACCAAGAAAAATATCCGTGATATCACGTTTTCGACATTTACTGCCATTAAGAAAGTAAAGTGATTGACCATCTCGCGTTACAAGTCGTTTAATAGACACCTTGCTTCGGTCGGCCAAGGTTCCTGGTAAACGACCTTGTGCGTTATCAAACATGAGTTCAACTGACGCTTGCGATATAGGCTTTCGATTCGTTGAGCCGTTGAAAATTACGTCAGTCATCGCATCACCACGCAAATTCTTCGCCGAGCTTTCACCAAGTACCCATCGTACGGCATCAATAACATTCGACTTACCACAGCCATTGGGACCAACAACACAGGTCATTTGATCAACAAATGGAATTTTCGTGGGTTCAACGAAAGACTTAAAGCCCGCAAGTTTAATACTACTTAAGCGCATATACTAATTAGCTACTCATTAATATGAATATGTACAAACAAAAACATAGTTATTGGTGACGTTTGATATTATCTAAAATAATACCTGTCGCCATTGCCACATTAAGAGATTCCGCAACACCGAACGCAGGGATGGTTATAGGTGTATTTATGTACTTACTTACGGGCTCTCGGATACCGTGCGATTCGCTTCCCATCACGAGTACACCCTGAGTGGAAAACGCCGTTTTATGTACATTTTCGCCATTTAAATACGCACCATATATAGCACCCGAGTAAGACGCTAAAAACTCAGTTAAATCACAACGCACCACATTAATGCGAACAAAAGAGCCCATCGTTGCACTGATCACTTTTGGATTTAGATGATCGGCACAATCTTCACTGACAATAACTTGCTTTAATCCGTACCAATCAGCAACACGAATAATCGTCCCCAGATTACCAGGATCTGATACACCGTCTAAAGCCAAAACCATACCTGAGGTATCTATCTCGCTCCCCTTTGGAAACGGCACCACAGCAATTGCAGCACTATTGCTCACTAACGTACTTACTTTTGTTAAACTTTCACTATCCGCTTCTGTTACGTTAACGCCCTGCAACTTTGGTTGATAGCTAGACAAAAACTCTGCCGTTGCAAATAGTTGTTCAATTTTTAGACCTGCATCTAGTAATTCAAGGACATTCTTTTCTCCTTGAACTAAATATAGTTGATGCTGTTTGCGGTATTTTTTTTGCGCTAAAGCACGCAAGAGTTTGGATTGGTTCTTAGAGATCATAGCCACCTCAGTGTTGAGTGACGAAGATTATACCTGAGGTAAAGAAGATTGCGAATATCTCTTTGTATTGAAAAGGCGAAACAGTGGTTGATCCATTTCCCAAAAAAATAAGGCTCATATGAGCCTTATTTTGTACCTTGGGGAGTGATTAATTAAAAGTAACAGTCACTTCTTCAGAACAAATGTCTACAGAGTTAACTGATGTACATACTTTATATACATATTGACTTTGTGTAGCGCGACGAATGAAATCACGATACGCGCCGGTGTTCAAAGTCGTCGCCAGTAGCTCGCCATCACGGTAAACATCAACGGTTGATGTCGCCGCGCCTTGATATGATAATTCGATACGAGCAAAACCCAATCTTGTTTTGTTTGCACGCTTTACTTTGAGCTCTGGTGCAGTATCTGAATCACCGGCAACCACCACATCCATAGATCTTGAATCAGTCAATCCCGTGGCATCTGTTACGGTTAACGTCACTGGATACAAACCCGTTGCGCCATAGACATGTACAGGGTTTTGTTCTGATGATGTATTGCCATCACCGAAATCCCATGCCCAAGTCGAAATGTCATCATTTGCATCTCGGCTACCGTCAAAAAAGCTGACTTGTAACGAATCTACAACAGGTAAGAAATCTGCTTCAGGGGCTCTTGGACCTACTTCACCAAGACCTGTCAGTGTTAATGCCCACTGATTAATTGACCCAGTATCTTCAGCATACGTATCGACCACTTTTAGTGTCCAATCACCTTGTGCAACTTCACCATTAAATGCACTTGATGCAAAGGATTGATTGATATCGTCCGCACCACCGCCTGCTTTATTATGTAATGTTGCGGTAGTTCCTGCTGGTGAGGTTAGCGTAACAACCAAGTCACCAATATAAGTATGTGATATATCAACTAATGTGTCTGAACCAAATATGGTTACTTCGTCTGACACATTGATGATAGAAGATGCACCTGTAGGATCATTATCTGGAATATCAACTTTCTCATTATTACTATAATCAAACTCAGTTAATCCTTGAGGGTTTACATATAAAGATAATTGACTGTCTTTACGTAAATCACCACTGGTTGCTTCAACAGTAAATGAGTAGCTGCCCCATTGAGTATCCGCTGTTGTTGGCGCTGTTAATGTGAATGAGCCGCCTGGCTGCACTGTGCTTGTTGATAACACAGCCCCGGCTAAATCACTTGTTACTGCCAAGCTAATATCACCACTCCATCCTGCAACTGACGCAACTTCAAAAGTATAAGAAGCTGTTTCACCCGCAGTAATTTCTTGTGATACTGGCGTTGCTGATAGTCTAAAGCCTGGCGTTGGATCAGCCTCTTCCAACGCGGTTGCGACATTCAAGCGTTTGCCTGACACGGTCTTCCCGTTTAAAGCTGCATTATCATCACCAGAGTTCATAAGTAACTCTTTTAACTCTGCGGTCGTTAAATCAGGGTTAACAGATAATGCTAATGCTGCAGCACCAGCAACATGTGGAGTAGCCATGGAAGTACCAGAGTAACTATCATACCCACCGCCTGGGACTGTTGACACAATCGCTGAGCCAGGCGCACCTAGATCAACACTGGTCAAGCCCCATTGCGAGAAGCTCGACATAGCATCAGTATGTGTTGTGCTGGCAATTGACAATATTGATGCATGCTCATAGCTTGATGGGTAGTGTGGGTTAGTATCATTATCAACCGCGCTATTACCTGCTGCTGCTACGAATAAAATGCCCGCTTCTTCTGAACTGGTTAATGCATCTGACATTGCTTGGCTAAAACCACCGCCGCCCCAGCTATTATTAGAGACTCTGACGTCAACACCAGCATTTCTTAAGCCCACTAAATAATCGATACATTTTATTGCATTTGCTGATGAACCACTGCCTGACGCATCTAAGAATTTACAACCAACTATGGATACCTGTTGATTTACACCAACAACACCTACGCCATCGTTACCAACCGCACCAATCGTACCCGATACATGTGTACCATGGCCTTGGTCATCCATAGGGTCACCTACATCTGTTATCGCATTGATCCCATGCATGTCATCAATATAACCGTTGTTATCATTGTCAATACCGTCTCCAGCTATCTCATTTGGATTGATCCACATATTGGCAGTGAGGTCTGGGTGAGTATGATCAACACCGGTATCAATAACCCCTACCACAACATCACGACTACCCACCGAAATATCCCATGCCTCTACGGCATCAATATCTGCATCAGCTGTACCGCCTGTTTGACCTGTATTATGAAGGCCCCAAAGCTCAGAAAACTTAGGGTCATCTGGAGTACCTTGAATTGTTAGTCGGTAATTTGGCTCAACATACTGCACTGCTTCATGTTCAGAAAGTGCCTTTATAACGGCTTTTGGATTCTTTTTATCTAGTTTAAATTCAGCTAAGCGACCTTTTAAGACGTGCTTGTAGCCGTCGTCTATTTCGTCTTTATTTACATCGGTAATTTTTGCGCTGACTAATTGACGAGCGGCCAACCTTTGCGCTTTGGTTGCACTTTCTTTAAATACAACAATAACAGAGTCATTTGTTGCACTTGAATGTTCAGTATCAGTTACAACGTTGATAGCAGCTTGCGAAAAACACGGTAGTAACGCAAGCGTCAAAGCAGATAGTTTTAATTTCATTGTTAGATCCAGTATTTTCTCATAATACTCAAAATGGTTTTGCCCACCATTTAAATATTATTTAAATTAATTTTAGTGTTCGTCACACTCGTTTTCGGATCTCTCAATATCAATAACATACTCGTTTTCGCGAACACCTGTAAAAAACAGAGTGCTATCACGTGTAAGGTCAGCACGCCTTACAACAAGCAATAAAATAAGCAACGACTAATAGATAACATTAAAAAAATTGATGCTGCAAGCGTAAATATGAAAAACAGTAAAAACTGATTAGTACATTTAAAAAATACATTTTTTTAACAAAATAGTATGAGTCTACTTCTTAGCTATCATGCCAAAAAAGCCATCCTTTTTGACTGAAAATTTAAAAACTCAACACAAAAAACACCAATTGATTGATTTAAAACAATAAATAATTCAATAAAATTACCTATATATTATAGGTTACTGCTTTATTACAGTGAGTTCAGGTCATAAGTGAACACACGAAAAATAAAATGTTAACAAAAAACTCAAAGGACAATGCACATCAACAATTACTCTTGCCAATGCAAAAGTGTGTTGCTCTTTGTGTATTGTATTTGTTTTTTGTATCGTTAAAAATCAGTGCCAATAGCCATGACTTACAAGAATCTCCACTATCAATAAGCATACACCCGTCTTTTTTAGCTAGGGCTCAACACACCAGTGCGCTAGTTCAACAAAACGGTACATTTAATAAAGCAACAATATATCAATCTAGTGACGATTTGAACTCCGTGAATGTATTACAGCTTGGGACATACAACCTCGCAAACATTACACAAGTAGGATCAAATAACACCATCAACTTACTACAGCAAGGCAGTAATAACTCTGCTGTAATTATACAAGAAGGTGATGCAAATATCGTCAACCTAACGCAATTAGGCGAACACGCATTCGTTATCCATCAGCAAGGTAACGATATGATAGTGAACGTCAGCGTTACAAAATAATTCAATATAGAACAGGATATTACTATGCTAAAAAAATCACTCATTACATGTGCCATTGCGCTTGCTCTTGGTTATGGTAATGCAGCACTTGCTGCTGATTCAAAAGACACAGGCAATACAATTCACTCAGACTTTATGGCAAATGCACAACAAAATAAAGTGGAGATCAGTCAAACGTCTACTAACCCTTCGATAGGTAATGCCGTTTCTGTAACACAAACAGGTACTGTCAATGGTGCACAAATTACTGTCACCGGTGACGATAACCAGCTGAGCAGTGTACAAGCCGGTGACAATAACTTACAAACGACCACCATCACTGGTAACGATAACCACCTTGCCAATAATCAAAATGGCAGTGATGCTAAAACACAAATCAATATTACTGGTGACGCGAATATGCTTGCGATTACTCAAGACGGCTTAGCGGGTTTGGGTAACATTGGTAGTCAAGTAATCACTAATATCAACGGTACTGACAACAAACTTAGCATTGAACAAGGCGACGGTGGTCATTGGACATTTGTGAGAGACTTACAAGGTAACGAAAATGAAATTAACGTTACCCAAAATGGCGAATGGGGCGAGGTTCATTTAAATAGCATTCAAGGCGATGATAATGAAATTGATGTCGAGCAAGATGGGTTTTGGAATGTTGCAACGGTTGATAGCCTAGAAGGACACGAAAACGAAATTGAATTTGAACAAGAAGGCGACCGAAACCGTCTAACCGTTGAAGCCATTGTTGGTGACGACAATGACATTAAAGTTGAACAAATTGGCGATAGCAATAAGTTAGAGTTTGCAGCTGTAACAGGAGATGATAATAACCTATCGCTTGAACAAAATGGCGATAACAATACGCTAACAAGTGGCTTATTTGAAGGCAATGATAACGAAGTTGTTGCAAATCAAGTTGGTAATACCAATACGCTAGAGTTGGATATACAAGGTAACGACAATGACTTTGATGTTCGACAAAAAGGCGATGATAACAAAGCCTATTTAGGTGTTATTGGTGATAATAATACCTTCTCAACGATGCAAGATGGCAACGAAAACAATAGCCATATCGCAAATTTTAATGGCTCAAATAACACATTCTCGATTGCTCAAACTGGTGGGGATTTAAACCACGCAACAATCCAAACCTCTTACCCTGATACATCATTAGAAACGTCTAACAACACTATTGATGTAACGCAAACAGGCAGTGAGAATGACGTGAGCGTTACACTTAGTAGTGTAATTGCAAGTAACGACAACACAATTACATTTGTACAAGATGGTGGCCTAAATGCCATAGACTTAATGCTTGAAGGCACAGGTAATAGCATTGACATTGCACAAATTGGAGACATGAACATGGTCTCAGGTATCGATGGCGGGGCATTCCTATTGGCTGGCAATGAGCTGAGCTTAACAATCAACCAAACGGGTACTGGTAACCTTGTCGAAGGTGGTATGTCTCAATTAAATGGCGATGTTTCAATTACGCAAGTTGGCGACTTTAATACAACGACAGTAACACAAAAGTAATAGAGTATGACAAGGCAGTGCGGGCAGCTCCCGTACTGCTTTCATACAACTTAAGAGTCATTATTATGAATGCAGTACTGAAAATTTTCTTTTTCATAATTATTTCTACTTCCAATTCCATTCGTGCACAAGAAGATATTGGTGGTTTTTTATTAGATCAAAGCATTAGCCGATCTGGATACGAGTTTTATTATCAATTAAGCATGTTGTGGCAAGATATCCCCAATACATCAGGTGCAAGTGTTGTTATAAAAGAAACTTTAATTCCTCGTGCTGGGACAGTTTTAAAAGTTGAGCTCAATAACAAAATTGTTTATCAAACATTTATGGGGAGACGACTCAAACCGATTGATGAACAAGTCGAGCAGGCAGCCATTACGCTGGTCAACCTCATCGCATCAAACAACTTCAGTGAATTTAACCAAGACATGGCAAGCAGTGGTCTTTAATATGAAAAAAATACTCATTACTACCCTATTCATCTCACCACACTTACTGGCAAGTGAATTGGTCTATACACCAATAAACCCGAGCTTTGGCGGCAGCCCTCTCAATGCCAGCATGCTCATGAATAAGGCACAATCTCAGAATAAGCATAAAGCTCATACAACAGAAAAGACGTATGCGGAACGATTACAAGAGTCATTAGAGCGTTCATACATCAATAAAATCGTTCGAGAGCTCACTGACCTCGCATTTGGTGAAAACCCAGCTGATAATGTATTCGGACAAGACTCAACTTTTATAAGTGGTGACTACGAAATTAAGATGATCACCAGCAACTCTGACAGTATCACTGTACAGATCACTAATTTAATTGATGGTGAAGTTGTGACCATCGAAGTACCTAGGTTTAACCCATGATAAAGTACACAATAAAAATAATAATGATGACTATACTATTAGGGTACACTGTAGCCTGTTCAAACATATCGCAAGTGCTTCCCCCAGATATTAAAATAGCCCAAACATTAGAACAAACAGATACGTTCTCCGAATTGCAAACGCTACCAAAACCGATGGGGAGTATCCCTGTATCGGTCTATTCATTTCGAGATCAAACAGGTCAATATAAGCCAATTGCTAATGTAAGCTCATTTTCGACGGCTGTAACACAAGGTGCTTCAGCTATATTAGTACAAGCACTCAATGAAACAGATTGGTTTATACCTGTTGAGCGAGAAGGTTTACAAAATATCCTAACAGAGCGAAAAATAATACGAGCTGCGCAAGACAGCAATACAGGCACAAAGAATAAACTTCCTCCATTGAAAACAGCAAAAATACTGATTGAAGGTGGTATTATTAGTTACGATTCCAACACAAAAACCGGCGGTCTAGGGGCCGAATATTTTGGTATAAGTACTTCTGAATTATACCGAGAAGATGTTATTTCTATCTATATGCGTGCTGTTGACGTAAGAACTGGGGTTGTTCTCACATCAGTTGCAACAACCAAAACGGTGTTGAGCCATGAGGTTAGAGCTGGATTTTTCCGTTTCGTTAGTTATAAGCGCTTAGCCGAAGCTGAAGCCGGCTACACAAATAACGAACCTATGCATATTTGTGTAAAGCAGGCGATTGAAAAAGCGCTGGTAAACTTAATACAAAGTGGTATTAAAAAAGGAATTTGGTCACCTAAAAAACTCAGTTAGTATGGTAACGAGTTAACGCATCGGGGAAAAACTGTCTGGCCCAATTAAGTAACTCGATGCGATTACGCGATTTTGTCTTCTTAAAAGCACTGTATAAGTGTGTTTTTACCGTATGATCACTAATATGCAATTTGTTGGCTATTTCCTTATTCTGAGCCCCTTCTGCAATCAGCTTAATAATTGTTTTCTCACGCTTAGTTAAGTTATATTGCGTTTCATCAATCTCTGCAGCAGGTGTTATATTTTTTGTTTGTAAATGTTCCGATAACAACTCAGAGAATGTGCTACTAATTATGCTTCGACGAAACCACAACTCACCATCGATAATAGAACGGATACTTTTTAGCTGTACATCAGGCGTATCAGTATCATAAATCACACCTTTAATACCCGCCAGCAATGCGCTCCTTTCAGACACAGCGGTCTCTTTTACATTTACTAATACAATAGAGTTTCGTTTTGCAAGTGCACTTATATTTGCAGGGATATACTCATTCCATTTAACCCCAACCATATCAATAAACACGACATCATGAATATTGTCATCTGAGACTTGCTCGATAGCCATATCAAGATTCAATGAAAAAACACACTCAACTTCCAGCATGAGTAAAATACTTCGTAAATAATATAAATTACTCTGCTCTTTTACCGTTTGCTGTGCCGTAACAATTGTAGCCAAACGCGCAGCTTTTCCCATGTGATTACCTTTTCATTTTCCACAAGCACCCGATGAACTTGTTTCTGTTCCGATTAGAATTAAACTACACAAAAAAAACATATATGTAAATATTATGTTTTATTACAAAATAGTTTATCAAATGCAATAATCAATACCAAAACAAAAATTAAAGCCATTTAAAACAAAACAATACAACACAAAAACACCATTAATAGCGCTCATTAAAAAGCAAAAAAAAGCAAAAAAACTTATATTGACAGCAAACATTTCATCGATTTATTTTAACAAAACCATTCACTCTTCCGTACAAAAAGGTACATCTACTCTTGTTATCATTCAGTTTCTTCTCTTGATACTGACTTTTGCTAAAAATAAATCATAATTTTTCTAAAGTATTCACTTTATAGGTCGATAGCTTGTTTGAATAATCACTAATTATAAAAGGCATAAATTTAATGGGTATTGAGTTCGCGGTGCTCACACTAAATATGATAGTGCTGGTCATTGCCTATGGATTACTGAACCCAAGCTTTGCTGGTAATTGTTTACGTAAGATATTGATGCAAGATGTAATGGCACTCAGTGTATCGCTGCTTGTAATTGGAACAAGCTTCATGAACACAACTCTTAACTTCACCTTACTCGCATTTAATGTAAACTGGTTTTGGTTCACCTTACTGACGTTTATCATATTACAAGTACCTATGTTCATTTGGTACGCTAAACGATGGCAAGTTATGTTTTCCCGATAGTTACAATCATGAAAAAGGCGCCTAACGGCGCCTTGGCTTTTCTTTAATTTACATTACTTTTGGACAATCTAACCATCTGACACAACTGCACGCCCTATGGTTGGAAATTCTTTATATTTCAGTGTGGTGCCACAAAGAGTCAACAATTTCACTAAAAGTGTTTGCCTGCTTTGCTTGATTTAATGGTCGTTTGATCATTTTTGACAAATTGATTAAGTCAAAATATCCACAAAGCTGACCATTCTCTTCATCGATTACTAATAAATATTCATGACCTGCACTTTCCATCGTCTTTAAAATATCACCAATTTGTAACTGAGTGACAATATGGCTTGATATGCTATGTAATTGTGGCAAAGTGATCATGACTTGAGATACTGTAAGCTCGTGACGTTTGAGTCTTAACTTAGTTGCTATTTTTAATATGTGACGACTGGATAAACGCGCTCTTGAAATCATACCTTGTATTAAGCTTTGCTGATCAATAACAAAACTCGTACGTATATGCGTTTTATCTAAAATGAGCGCAGCCTCATTTAAATTAATACTTCCTTCGATCACTTGCGCTGGTATTACGTTGAAGCAATGCATAGCCTGGAATGCAGGACTGTCTAATGACAGCTGAGCATCATTATGTAATAACCAATCAACTTGGTCATATTTAGATAAACTTTGAGTGTTAATTGAAGTATAAACTGACATACTACCGCCTATTAATAATTTAAGCTGACAACAAAAATGAATTATGTTTTTTGCTTAAATTGTAGGCGGTGCTCGTATTATATAAATCGTATGCTTATCAAAACTCTGTGTTACTAAGCACGACTTATCACACTCAGGATATTGAACATGGTTGGGTTGTAAAAGTTCTGAAGCAGTGAATTCATCTGGTTCAATCTCGCTCTGATTAGATTCGTCAAAAATAATAAGCTGTTGCTGATAACTTAATTCAGTGGACGCATAGCCAAGCGGTGCGTTTGCTATTAAACATAACAATACACACAACACAGATATAATAAACCACCTAGGAAACTGCACGTTTATAAAGCTCCAAGCTCAAATATAAATGACTTTCAACCTTGTAGAATAGTGTATGGTCATCACCCGTGATAAACAAGTCACTACCATCAATAAATCTCACCTTGATGACGTAGCAGAATATGGAAAAAAAATAAAAACATTAATTTCATAATGTTAAAACAAAACCTACAGCCCTAAACTCCGATTTCTGCAACAGTTTGTTACTTAATTAGGCATACTTCATACATTGACTAAGATATACTGGGCGAAAAATATATCTCTTAAATTTTCATTGAGGTGTCAAGTGCAGTTAGCCCAAGGTATGGAATACTTTTTTTCCGGCTTTTCTTTAATTACGCAAAAAGGTCTAAAGCGCTTTGTTTTTATTCCTCTGCTAATTAATATTTTACTCTTTGGTAGTTCATTATTTTTCTTATACGATTGGCTCGTCGACGGGTTTAATTATCTAAACACTCTATTGCCGAATTGGTTAACCTGGCTAGAGTGGCTCATGTGGCCTATTGCAATATTAGTCATATTGTTCAGCTACTCCATGATATTTACTGTTATTACTAATTTTATTGCGGCCCCCTTTAACGGCTTATTGAGTGAAAAGGTTGAATTACATTTGACTGGACAGCCAGTCAATGATGACAACCTAGCGGATACATTTAAAGATGTTCCACGAATGTTTGCGCGCGAGTGGACCAAACTTTGTTACTATATACCACGTGCCCTCGGCTTTTTTATTCTCCTGTGGATTCTGCCTATTTTTGGCCAGATTTTATGGATATTATTTACCTGTTGGATGTACAACGTACAATACAACGATTACCCTTTCGATAATCACAAAATCCATTTTAAACAAATGAAAGCTGACTTAAAAAGTAAACAGGGTCTTTCATACGGGTTTGGTTTTGCCGTTTTTATTTTAACTTCTATTCCATTTATCAACTTAATTGTCATGCCTGTCGCTGTGTGTGGGGCAACACGATTATGGGTTGATAATTATCGAGTTGATTATCGTTAACACCCCCTTGAACTGGCATCGGTATGATGTCAGTTCAATTGTCATCTATCCCTCATCAACTTGTCACTTTAAACCTATAATTTATTTGCATAAATTATCAAAGAGTGACAACAATGCCTATTAGAATGATATTCGCAGTATCTACTATCGTACTCGCGGGTTGTGCCAGTGATAACGATATTATTAGCACTGAGAAAGTGACTGTAAGTACTCCGCACATCGAAAATAATAATAAACCCACAGCGGTGATAAATAATGTCCAAGTTGGAGCCCGGCCACAATTTTTAGTAAACCAGCTTTCTAGCGGAGTACTAAAAAGTAAGCTTGATGCATGTAGTAATGGACCATTTTATAAAACCGATTTTTCTATCGGCCACCGTGGTGCGCCTTTGCAATTTCCTGAACATACTAAAGAGTCTTACATCGCCGCGGCCAAAATGGGAGCTGGTATTTTAGAATGTGACGTTACATTTACCAAAGATAAGGCCCTGGTGTGTCGTCACTCTCAATGTGATTTGCATACGACGACCAATATTCTTACTATCCCTGAACTTGCTGAAAAGTGCACTCAACCGTTTACACCCGCAGATCCAACCACTCAGAGTCTTGCTTCTGCAATGTGCTGTACGTCAGATATCACTCTGTCTGAGTTCAAACAACTTTCAGCTAAAATGGATAGTGCAAATAGCCAAGCAACAACGATCAATGACTACCTCAATGGCACTGCAAATTGGCGTACTGATTTATACGCAACTCAAGGGACCCTATTAACCCACAGAGAAAGTATTGAATTATTTAAGTCTTTAAATGTGAAAATGACACCTGAACTTAAGTCAGCAAGTGTTGCAATGCCATTCAATGGCATGACACAAAAAATGTATGCCCAAAAAATGTTAGATGAGTATCATGCTGCTGATGTACCCGCCAGCCGAGTCTTTCCGCAATCATTCAATTTAGAAGATGTAAAATACTGGCTAGAGCATGAACCTGAATTTGCACAGCAAGCTGTATTTTTAGATGACCGCTATAATAGCGCTGGCTTCAACCCACTTAATGCACAAACCTGGCAACCAAGCATGACACAGCTTGTTGATGAAGGGGTAAAAATCATCGCTCCACCATTATGGGTGCTCGTAACACTGGATAATAATAACCAAATTGTTCCTTCTGATTACGCTATCGCTGCTAAGCAAGCCGGATTAAAAATAATCACATGGACATTAGAGCGTTCGGCGTCGCTTGAACATGGCGGTGGTTGGTACTATCAATCTATCAAAGATGCGATAAACAGCGATGATGATGCGCTGATACTACTTGATGTGCTCGCGCAGCAAGTGGGGGTAATTGGCGTATTCAGTGATTGGCCAGCAACGACAACTTACTACGCAAGTTGTATGGGTATAAAACAAAGCCAGTAAACGTGTGTATGTCAGAACATAACAGTATCGCTGTCGCCGTTATGTTCTGAGTGAGTTCATCACCAAACTTATTTGGATAGCTTCTTTACTTGAATATGAACGGTTATTTCTTCTCTATCATGATACAAGTGCTTTGCTTGTAAACGATAATCAACGCCGTACTCAGCCAGCTCTTCATGAATAAGCGTTAAGCATTCATACACAGTGTCAAAACGCTTTTTCATGGGTAATTTAAGGTTAAATATCAACTCTTTTGCATACCCATTGACTATCCAATCTAACATCAAGTTAGCGACTTTAAGCGGTTTTTCTATCATATCGCATACTAACCAAGTCACATTTTTCTTTTCCGGCAAGTATTTGAAACCATCAACTGTGTAATGCTTAACTTGGCCAGACTCCATTAATGCATCATTCATTGGTCCATTATCAATTGCGGTAACAAACATGCCTCTACGTACTAATTGGTACGTCCACCCACCAGGACAAGCCCCTAAATCAACCGCCCGCATTCCAGGCTCAACTCGCCCTTCGTTCTCACTTTTGCCAATAAACACATTAAATGCCTCATCTAGCTTTAATGTTGATCGGCTTGGTGCATCACTTGGCATACGCAAACGTGGTATCCCCATAAAAAATGGCGAGTTATTCGAGCTAAATGAATAACCTACATACGCAGTATCATTGCTTAAAAACAATACATGTAACACTGGCTTTGTTGGTTTGTGATCACGTGTTAGTTTATTTTGCTTTTCTAAACTCTTGGCTAATGGTGTTGAGAATTTCTTGCAGAATTTGGAAAGTTCTTTACCACTATTTGTGTCTGGAGTTTCAACTCGTAAATCACCACAAAGCGGAAAGTCGCCCACAACGGCTTTAATCTCACTAACACGGTCTTCAACTGGCATATTATTCAGCAACACACCGGCAAACCATTGACGAGCAAAGACTAAACTTTTGAAGTCTACTTTTTTTACAAGTAGCTCTGCTTGTTGGGGGTCAAAACATTCAAAAATAACATAACCTGTATTCGGCTTCGCTTTTACATATCCGGCGACAGCTTGCAATGCGGCATGATGGTTAATTTCTGCAGCGGCATCACTTTCAAACCCACTGCGGCAATAAATAACGACACTTGACATTTGTGCTCTCTTTTAAAATGAATGTTTCGCGATTTTATAAATCAATACAGACCAACCAGCCAGAAAACACAACCCACCTATCGGAGTTATTGGCCCTAGCCATTTCAGGCCTGTTATTGATAGTAAGTATAAACTTCCACTGAATAATACTATACCTACCATAAAGAACCAACCTGCTGCAGACACACTCACCCCCCACCGAAGCAGCATCGCAACCGCAACCAGTGCCAAACCATGCGTCATTTGATACTCTGCCGCTGTTTTAAAAACGCCAATTGAGTATTCGCTCACATAGTGTTTCAAGCCATGCGCTGCAAATGCACCCAATGCGACCGACAGCAGACTGAAAATACAACCAGCCAGCAAATATAATTTAATCATGGATCACTCCTTTAATAAAATCGGCAGTCTCTTTAGCCGCTTTCAATAAATGAGACTCTTCACTGAATCCACTTTTTTTACGAGGCTTTAAAGAATGATCGCCATCTGCAAACCAGCATAATTGAATAGGCTCCACAAGTCCCATCGCTTGTACTTCTTCATGCGTACCAAATGTGTCTCTCTCCCCCTGCAAAATTAGAAACGGGCATTCTATTTGCGTAAAATGCTCAGTCCTTAATTTTTCAGGCTTTCCAGGTGGGTGAAATGGGTAACCCATCGCTATTACACCTCGCACAGGTTGTGCTGTTTGTACTGCCAACATGGATGCCATACGCCCGCCCATTGACTTACCACCAAGGAACAAAGGTATACCCGGCGTTATATGCGTCAGAACCTTTTCATAGTAGGCTAGTAGCTTAGGTGCCCTGTCAGGTGGTCGACGCTTTTCCAATTGTTTTGCCAATTGCATATATTCAAAGTTAAATAGCCCAACCTGAATATGATGTGCGCACAAGTGCTTGGCCATCGTTTGCATAAACTCGGAATCTGAGCCCGCACCCGCTCCGTGTGCAAAAACAAACTGCGCTATTGCTGGTTGCTGCGATTTAAACCACTCAATCATCGTTATATTTGTTCCTGCTCAACCATACTCAACATCCAGTCTTTAAATGATACAATTTTCCCAAGCTCCGCTTGGGATTCTCTGAGCACTAAATAGTACGCATTCTTACTTTCAAGGCTATGGCTAAAAGGAATAATTAGCCGTCCAGCATCTAAATCAGGCTTAGCCAGCACACTGTTGCCCAGCGCCACACCTTGCCCATGTATGGCTGCTTGCAATACCATAGATGAATGACTAAATATCGGGCCTTGATTTACTTGAACATTACGGACACCCGCCGTTTTCATCCACGCCTTCCAAGCCCGTCGAGTCATATCGTGCAATAACGTATGATGCTCTAAATCACTCGCTTGATCTAAAGGTTTTGGACCACTTAACAACAACGGACTACACAAAGGCACTAAATATTCAGTATGCAACTTATGAGTTTGCACACCACTCCAATGACCTCGGCCATAGTATATTGCGACATCTACATCATCAGTTAATGAATTTTCATCATGATCTTGGGCCTTAATCCGTACATCTATTTCAGGGTGCAATTCATTAAATTGACTTAATCTAGGTACTAACCATTGAATAGCGAAACTTGGTGTTAAACTCACTGTAATCGAGCCTTTAGCCCCTCGCGCAAGCAGTTTTTCTGTTGAGTCTATAAGCTGAGAAAATATTTCCTTAATATCCAGAAAATAACCTTGACCTTCTTCTGTTAATAACAAGGAGCGGTTTTTTCTTAAAAATAACTTTAAACCCAAGTGCTCTTCTAATATTTTAATTTGATGGCTTACAGCGGCCTGCGTAACAAATAACTCTTCTGCTGCTTTAGTGAAACTCAAGTGTCTTGCCGCAGCTTCAAAGGCCTTAAGAGCATTTAGTGGGGGAAGTCGTCTCGACATGAATGCGATGCCTTCGTTAAAAAGCAGCCCATAGAGCTGCCATGATTATTATTATAAATCAGCTGCGCTTGTGTCTAAAGCAGGGAAGCTTTTCACCAACTCATCAACTGCTTTCATCTGCTTCAAATACCCTTCAAGTTTTGCTAATGGTAATGCACATGGTCCATCACACTTTGCCTCATTTGGGTTTGGGTGTGCTTCAATAAACAATCCAGCTAAACCCAAAGCCATGCCACTGCGAGCAAGCTCTGCGGCTTGAGTTCTGCGACCATCAGCTGAATCTTCACGCCCACCTGGGCGCTGTAATGCATGAGTTGCATCAAAAATAACAGGCGCCATATGCTTCATGTCATCCATACCTAGCATATCGACAACTAAGTTATTGTAACCAAAGCTACTGCCACGCTCACACAAAATAACTTTATCGTTGCCTGCTTCATTTAGCTTGGTAATGATATGACGCATTTCACGGGGTGCTAAGAATTGCGGCTTTTTCACATTAATAACCGCGTCAGTTTTAGCCATAGCCACAACCAAATCAGTTTGACGTGCTAAAAACGCTGGTAATTGGATAATATCGACAACTTCTGCCACAGGTGCAGCCTGATGAGGTTCATGAACATCTGTGATTAGAGGTACATTGAAAGTTCGCTTAACTTCTTCAAATATTTTAAGCCCTTCGTCCATTCCAGGCCCTCGATATGAGTTAATTGAAGAACGATTCGCTTTATCAAAAGACGCCTTAAACACATAAGGAATATTTAACTTCGTTGTCACTTCAGCATAGTGTTCTGCGATGGTCATCGCTAAGTCGCGAGACTCTAGCACATTCATACCACCAAACAATACAAACGGTTTGTCATTCGCCACTTCAACATTGGCGACCTTAATTAATTGCGTATTCATACTCTTTCCAACTTAACTGCCTATTATGCGTAATAATTGCCCGCACAACCAAGCCATATAGGTACCTAGTGCATAGCCAAGTACCGCTAATAAAACTCCAACTGGTGCCAAGGCTGGGTGAAAAGCCGACGCAACAACTGGCGCAGATGCAGCCCCACCTATATTCGCTTTACTTCCCACCGCCACATAAAAAATAGGTGCTTTAATAATCTTAGCGACAAGAAACAATAAACCGATGTGTACAGCCATCCAGATCAAACCAATCACGACATATTTTGGCGCTTCAACAATTTTAGTAATATCCATATGTAAACCGATGGTCGCAACCAAGATATACAAAAAGCTGGAGCCAATTTTAGATGCCCCCACAGCTTCATAATTGCGTGCCTTCGTAAACGATAATGCTAAACCTATTGTGGTCACTAAAACAATAACCCAAAACAATTTACTATGTAGAGAAAACTTTTTAAGTTCTGGGTAGTGCTCCACAAAAAATGGGACCAATAAATCGGCTGCAAAATGCGCCAATCCAGTGGCACCAAACGCAAATGCAATAAGTAGCATCAAATCTTTTAATTCAGGCTTTCGTGCATGCTCTTGCTCAAACTTTTGAACTTTATCGATAAGCCTATCAATTGATGAAGTATCCGCACCTGAACGCGCATCAATTTCTTTATGTCGCCCAGCAATATAAAGTAATGCCGCCATCCACAAATTTGCTACCACAATGTCAACCGTGACCATGATAGTAAATATCTCTCCACCAGCCCCATAAATTTCTTTCATGGCGACCATATTCGCACCACCACCGATCCAGCTCCCTGCAAGCGCTGCCATTCCTCTCCATACAGCTTCAGGACCAGCCCCTCCCAATAACTCAGGCATCGCAGCGGACGTAATTAATAGTGCAATAGGCCCACCGATTACTACGCCAACCGTACCGGTCAAAAACATAATAACGGCTTTTTTTCCAAGTTCGGATACCGCTTTAAGATCGATACTGAGGGTGAGCAAAACAAGACAGGCGGGTAATAGAAAGTACTTAGCAACACTATAAACATCATTATTGTTGCCATCAACGATACCAAACGTATTTAGTAATGAGGGTAAAAAATAGCACATCAATAAAGCGGGAACATACTTATAAAATTTGGCCCACATACCCGCTTTTAGGTTTGATGTGTAGAAAACGAATCCTAATATTATTGAGATCAAACCCAAAATAACGGCATTATTTGTGACTAAAGCGCTGCTTTCCTGCATTGTACCCTCTCACGTTTTTATTTTTATTTAATGCAATACATGACTATGATCTGCGAGTTCAGATATTTGATGCTCAATAATATCAATTGTTGGATCATCTGGACATTCATCAACAAAATACTGTAAGTCTTCTTTGGCCATCTTAGGGCAGTTAATTTGGTTCAGTAAGTATCCTCGATCTCTTCGTTCGTAAGGATCATCCCCTAGCATGCCCATGAGTAGCTCTACACAACTTAATGCGTGACCAAACTTATCCGCTGCAATAAACGCCCATTTTTGCTGCGCTAAATACAATTTAAAAGCTTCATCACCAGTGACTATTTCCAGTGGTTCGTCCTGCTTTTCCTGCTCATTTTCAGGTACTATATACCAAGTTTGTTGACCACTACAGGGTTCAACAATATATCCTTCATCATAGCTAAAGCCGACGTGAACCATTACCTCACCTTGTTCCATCGCTAAATTTGCAGCTAATCCAGCGCGCTCTAAAAGGTGGCAAAGCACAATAGACAAAGCTGTTGGTGAACCGCTACGCATTTTTAATACATAACACACACTATTCAGCTGATGCTCTGGTGCATTTTGTTCACTACCACAAAAAAGCCACTGTGTATAAAAAGCATCGAGTATTGCACTCAAGCGTTGATGTAAGTCAGGCACTTTATGACTGATTTGATCAACCTGCAACTCTAATTCAGCTAATTGGCAATAGCTATGTTCCAGTACAGCTTGCGCATCCCAATGCGATTCAGCACCAATACAGCGTAATAGTGTTTGTTGCGATATATAATCTTGTGCTCTTTCGCGCTCTTCAAACCAAGTATCAGTCATAACTACCGAGTGTTCTCATTATTTTTTTTAATCGAACGGCTAGTTTACCACTTTTTAGAAAAGACCCAAGCATGGAAATTACCGCCAGTACAGTACACGTCATAGTAAGGGGTTGATTGTTGTTATTTGTGGAAATATAAGAGTATGCATAAACAATATACGATCATTTATGCATCAAAGGGTTACAATATAAAGCTTGATTTTGAACCGGCTAAATAGCCAACAGCAAGTAATGCGCAAACCGCGATGAATAAAGTACTCACTTGAACGCGTTTAGTTTTAGCCTTTGCACTTACAATACCCACAGCTATATATACCACAACTAAAATAATTTTTTCCATTAACCAAGGCTGGTTGACCGGATTTAAACTAGCAAATACAGCTAATACGACCGCAGATACGAGCAATAATGTATCTATACTATGGCTCGCAATAAACACGCCTTTATGTGCCGCGAGTTTACCGGTTCTCAATCGTGAAAACGCACGCGTAAAAAATAATAAGATACTTAAAACAGCAAACATAACGTGTGTATGCTTTAGGGCAATATATTCCATAATTTCTCGTTGTTATATGTGTTTAATCAGGAAAGCGTACTAAAATCGCTTCTAGATCTTCGATGATTTCATTAAATGCATCAACCAATTTCGGGTCAAAATGTAGCCCTTTTTGTTTATTTATTTCTTCAACAACCTGCTCTGCCTCCCAGGGCGCTTTATAACAACGTTTATGTCGTAATGCATCATAAACGTCTGCGAGTGCAACAATACGACCAAATACGTGTATGTCTTCCCCTTTCTTTCCTAAAGGATATCCAGTGCCATCCCATTTTTCGTGATGATCTCTGGCAATAATTGCGCCTGTATTTACTATCTCACGACGAGAATCTTTTAAGATCTGAAAACCTTTATCCGTATGGGTTTGCATAACCTTCCATTCATCATCACCCAGTTTGGCTGGTTTATTTAAGATTGCATCCGGTATACCCACTTTACCAACGTCATGTAAAGGAGAGGCCATTCTCACCAACTCCGCTTCTCGGCTGCTTAATCCATACGCTTGTGCTAACGCATAACAAATATATGCCACGCGCTTGACATGATTACCCGTTTCTGTAGAGCGCAACTCTAGAGCTTCACTGAGTCGATAAACAAGTTCTTGTTGTGTATCTTCTATTTCAGCCTGCAACTGCACATTCTCATAAGCCAACTGTACATTTTGCGTAAAGATTTTGATTAAGTGTTTTTGTGTATCTGTTAAAAACTCAGGGATCCCTGAGATAAATAACATAGAGCTATGGTTATACTCACTTGAGCAATAAGCAAAGAGATAATTATCTTTATAAATAATACCTTTTTGCTGCAATGCCTCATTACACGCCGCTAACTGCTCTGGTTTAAGTACTTCAGAAATTGGCTTACCTTCAGACTCTTCAAATTCCCCACGACCGGTAAAAACAATCAGTTGATCATTTTTTTGATAAGGTTCGTTACTTGCAACCAATGATGTGGCATAAATAGCCTCGTCAACGGTTCCCAACAAAGATGTAAGCTGTTGCATTACCCCTTTGATGAAATGCTCTATTGAATGTGTTGCAAAAATATCCCTCGACGCACAAATAATTTTTTCTAACCCTTGTCGAGATTGATCTATTGCTAAAATATCGCGGTATGAACGTAAGCTCGACATCACCACTGTAAATAGTTTTTGCGCGGTTAATTCAGTTTTTGATTTATAATCATTGATATCATAATTTACAATAACTTGCCGCTCAGGTGCCTGCCCTGGTTGGCCTGTTCTTAATATAATTCGAATGTGATTATTTTTTGCTGTTTCGCGAATATACTTCGCCACCTGCAACCCTGCATCATCCGTTTCCATGACAACGTCGAGTAAAACAATGGCTGCATCTGGATGATCAATTATCACTTTGCGCGCTTCTTCACCAGAATACGCGCTGAGAAATTCTAACCGCTTTTTCTGAAATTCAAAGTCACTCAATGCCAATTTAGTAACTGCATGTACTTCAGGTTCATCATCAACAATTATGACTTTCCAAGTGCCACTGGCTTCTTGTTCAACCACTTCATTTGGCTCATCTGAAAACAAAAAATCATCCATTGCTTGCATCCTTTAAACGCACTGCTGTTATAGGGGTAAAGTCTTACTTAGGCCTAGTCGCTAAAGTAACACGATCACAGCCTGACATATCTTTTATAGTAAGTATATTGGTATACGCCATTTGTGCAAAATACTGCTGCAATTTAATAGCTTGCTGGTAACCATGTTCAATTAATAAAACGCCACCTGGCTTTAAATGATCGCGGCCTTTATCAATGATATTTTTTATATCAGACATTCCTTCATCTAACGCAACCAGTGCGGATAAAGGCTCAAAACGTACATCACCTTGCGTTAGGTGTATATCATCTGCTTCTATGTAAGGTGGGTTACTAACAATTAAATCGAAGTGCTGTCCAGCGACAGACTGATACCAATCGCTTTGCATAATAGTAACATTTTCAATTGCTAATTTGCGTTTATTGCTTTGCGCTAATGCAACAGCATCATTAGAAAAATCAACCGCGGTGATCTGCCAAGCTGGCATCTCCGAAGCCAACGCTAGCGCTATTGCGCCCGTACCAGTACCTAAATCAAGCACTTGTGCATCTTCAGCGAATGTGAGGCTTAATACATACTCCACTAAAGTTTCGGTATCTGGCCGAGGGATCAAAGTACTGCTGTTCACGTTTAATGGTAAGCTCCAAAACTCCCTCTCACCAATAATATGTGCAACTGGTTCCCCTTTTACTCGTCGCGCCACCGATTTTTTAAACTCATTGTATTGCACATCTACCAATTGTGCGTCAGGCCATGCAAATAAATAACTTCGTGGTTTTGCAAGTATATGGAGTAGCAATACTTCGGCATCGAGCTTAGCGGTATCTGATAAATCAGCAAATTCCGAGGTGGCCCAAGCTATCGCTTGGGCTACGGTATAGCAACTCACAGTTATTCATCACCCATTGCTGCAAGCAGATCAGCTTGATGTTCTAGCAATAGAGGATCAACGATGGCACCTAATTCTCCGGCTACTATTTCATTCAAACGATACAGTGTCAGGTTAATTCGATGATCGGTAATACGGCCCTGAGGATAATTATACGTTCTTATTCGCTCAGAACGGTCTCCGCTTCCAACTAAATTACGGCGCTCTGACGCTTCAGCTGCTTGACGTTTTTCATCTTCAGCTTGTTGTAAACGCGCTCCTAAGACTGACATAGCTTTAGCACGGTTTTTATGCTGAGAACGCTCATCTTGACATTCAACAACAACACCGGTTGGAAGGTGGGTGATCCGTATTGCAGAATCAGTTTTATTAACATGCTGACCACCAGCACCAGAGGCACGGAATGTGTCCACTTTTAGGTCCGCACTATTTATTTGAATCGCTTCCGCTTCTGGCACCTCAGCCATAACTGCAACAGTACATGCAGATGTATGAACGCGACCTTGAGATTCAGTTTCTGGAACACGCTGTACACGATGCGCCCCTGATTCAAACTTTAATTTACCATAAACGCCATCGCCACTAATATTGGCAATCACTTCACGGTACCCGCCGTGTTCACCTTCATTAACACTGATTATTTCTATTTTCCACTTTTGCGTTTCAGCATAACGACTGTACATACGGAATAGATCTCCCGCAAAAATAGCCGCTTCATCGCCCCCTGTACCAGCACGCACTTCCAAAAACACGTTGTTATTATCTTTAGGATCTTTTGGCAACATTAACACTTGTAGATCATCTTCAAGCTGAATAATAGATGCTTTCGCCTCTTTATATTCTTCTTGCGCCATTTCTCGCATATCTGGATCCGAATCTTTTAACATCTCTTCAGCTGTTGACACATCTTCCTGTGCTTGCTGATACGAACCAAATGTTTTAACAACATCTTCTAACTCAGAATATTCTTTTGACAATGCTCGAAAACGATTTTGATCACTAATAATACTGGGATCACTCAACATCGCTTGTACTTCTTCATAGCGCTCAGTTAAGGTCTCTAGCTTACGATATACAGACTCTTTCATTAACTTATTATTCCTGCTCAATTCCTAATGTTTGTTTCAGTTGTGCCAACTGCTCTATATCACCCAGCTTAGCCGCCTCTTGAATTGCGCGTGTTGGCGCATGCGTTAAGCGATTGGTAAGCTTATTGGCCAATTCCAGCAAGACTTTTTCTGATGACTTACCTGATTGTAACTGATTGAGTGCTTTATCAACCAGTTCATTTTTTACCTCTTGCGCATTTTTGCGATATTCACGAATTACATCAACTGACTGCAAAGAACGCTGCCATTGAATAAATTCCAGCGTTTTATCTTCTATTATTTTTTGTGCTTGACGTGCAGCTTGCTCTCTACTTGCCATGTTTTCACTGACAATGGTTTGCAAGTCATCCACTGAATACAAATATGCGGCATCCAATTCCCCTACCTGACTCTCAATATCTCTTGGCACAGCAATATCAATGAGTAGCATGGGTTTGTGACGTCGTTGCTTTAAAGCTTGCTCCACAACCCCCTTACCTATAATAGGTAAAGTACTCGCTGTTGAGCTAATAACGATATCTGACTTATGTAGCTCGTCTGGCAACTGGGCCAACGAAATCACATTTCCTTCAATGTCTTCAGCCAACCCCTGCGCGCGTTCAATGGTTCTATTTGCCACCGTTATTGACTTGGGATGATGTTGGTACAAATGTTTTGCAACCAATTCAATGGTCTCACCCGCGCCAATCAAAAGCACTCGCGTTTTATCTAGTTTGCCGTATATATGTTTCGCCAAATTCACCGCGGCATAAGCAACGGATACTGCACTGGCCCCTATTTCAGTCTCTGTTCTTACTTGTTTAGCGACTGAAAAGGTTTTTTGAAACAGCCGTTCGAAAGTTGGGCGAATGCCATTATGATGCTTAGCAGTATTATAAGCTTGTTTAATTTGCCCCAAGATCTGTGGTTCACCTAACACCAAAGAATCCAGTCCACAAGCAACTCGCATTAAATGATTAATGGCATCATTATTATGGTGAATATAAATATTATCACTCAGTTGAGCTTCATTAATATTATGAAAGGATGCCAACCAGCTGAGAAGCGCTTGGGAATTTTCACTCTCAAGGCTACAATAGAGCTCGGTGCGATTACAGGTCGAGACAATGACAGACTCTTTAAATTGCGCACTTTGCGCAAGTTGCGTGAGTGCATCTGATAGTTGCTCAGGCGAAAACGCGACTTTTTCGCGTAATTCAACCGATGCGGTTTTGTGATTTATACCAAGTGCGATGATGGTCATAGATGCCAGTATTGCCCGAGCCCTGCTTCAAAGCGGGCTATTTTACCAAAATTCAATCGAATATGGAAAGTAAGGAACTTCATTTGACACAATTTCATTTGATTTTGCTCATGTTTTTTTTATTTATCAGCGGATGTGCGCAAAAAATATCACCAATTAACACAGAAAACACCCTGCATTCAAACTTATTTGAGGAACATTCAGTATGGCAAGTTCAAGGAAAGCTGGCTTTTATTAGCCCAAAAGAACGCCAATCCGCCAATTTTAACTGGCAATTCAACAACGCTAAACAACATCTCATTCTCACCAGCTTTATTGGTACTCGCTTGCTTGAACTCATAGAACATCAAAACCATAGTGAACTCATTTATGATGGAAAAACATACCTAGACGACAATAGCAGCGCTTTAATAAAACGCCTAAGCGGTTTTACATTACCAATGAGCCAAGCCCCTCTTTGGCTCTCGGCGACCGTTGAGAGTGATGCAAATGAATACGATACTCAACAACGGCTAGTATCGACCACTTGGGTCGATCCACAAGGTCAAGTGTGGCACGCACAATATCAAAAATATAGTTTACATCGTCAAATGTGGCTGCCTTCACGGATGATATTGACACATAAAAATCTCAGCATAAAAATTCAGTTAAACAGATGGCAATTTTAATATGACACCCGTTTCAATTATCGCTCCAGCAAAACTTAACCTCTTTTTACACATAAACCATCAGCGTGCTGATGGTTATCACGAGCTGGAAACCTTATTTACATTTTTAGACTTTGGTGATGAATTAACTTTCACATTAATAAGTGAAAAAGAGATCATACTTTGTGGTGATATCAGCGACATTCCACAACAGGATAATTTAATCTATAAAGCGGCTTTAGCGTTACAACCTTACAAAAATACCCCTTTAGGAATTAATATTAAATTAATTAAAAAATTACCTATGGGTGGTGGTGTAGGTGGTGGCTCTTCCGATGCAGCAACCACTTTATTAACTTTAAACCACCTCTGGCAGTGTGACTTAAGCATTGCGGAATTAGCAAAAATAGGACTCAATTTAGGCGCTGATGTGCCGGTATTCATTCATGGTAAAACCGCGATAGCACAAGGGATTGGTGAAGAATTAACAAGCATAAACTTACCAAAAAAATGGTATTGTGTCGTTTTCCCAAATGTACATATTAGTACCGCTGAAATATTTACTCATCCTGAATTACCGCGCAATACTCCTAAGCTATCTGAGGATTGGAAACTGGCCGATACAAGCAACGATTGTGAAGCTTTAGTCAAAAAGCTCAATTGTGAGGTTGAAAAGACCCTGCTCTGGTTGCTAAAATACGGCCCGTCCAGAATGACGGGAACAGGGGCGTGCTGCTTTGTTGAACTTGATTCACAAATAGCCGCACAGCGTGTGCTCAATTCATTACCGTCATGCTGGCATGGGTTTGTAGCCCCGAACACCACGATTTCTCCTGCTCATACGCAGTTAGAAAACTGGTTAAAATAGTAGAAGTATATTGTTTAAGTTAGCCTGTTTTGACTCTGTCATTGCATGTTAGTCCAAAAATTCAGTGCCTGAGGAACCCTACCGTGCCTGACATGAAGCTCTTCGCTGGTAACGCAACACCTGAGTTAGCTCAAAAAGTTGCAAAACGTTTATTCATTGAATTAGGTGATGCTGTAGTTGGTCGTTTTAGCGACGGCGAAATCAGTGTTCAAATCAATGAAAACGTACGCGGATCGGATGTTTTCATTATCCAGTCAACTTGTGCCCCTACTAACGATAACCTTATGGAACTTATCGTTATGGTCGATGCTTTGCGTCGTGCCTCTGCAGGTCGTATTACAGCTGTAATCCCTTACTTTGGGTATGCCCGTCAAGACCGTCGTGTACGTTCAGCCCGTGTACCAATTACTGCTAAGGTCGTTGCAGACTTCCTATCAAGTGTTGGTGTAGACCGTGTATTAACGGCTGATCTTCACGCAGAACAAATCCAAGGATTCTTTGACGTACCTGTCGATAACGTTTTCGGTAGCCCTGTTTTACTCGATGACATGAAAGAACGTGAGTTCGATGATGTTGTAGTTGTATCACCTGATATCGGTGGTGTTGTTCGTGCTCGAGCAATCGCCAAGTTATTAAACGACACTGACCTTGCAATCATTGATAAACGTCGTCCACAAGCGAACGTATCACAAGTTATGCACATTATTGGTGACGTTGCTGGCCGTGATTGTATTATCGTCGACGACATGATTGATACTGGCGGTACTTTATGTAAAGCCGCAGAAGCATTAAAAGAGCACGGCGCCAAGCGTGTATTTGCTTATGCGACACACCCGGTATTATCTGGTGCGGCAGCTGAAAATTTACGTAACTCAGTCATCGATGAAGTTATCGTGACAGATTCAATTCCTCTGTCTGAAGAATTACGTAGTCTAGATAACATTAAAGTACTTACTCTCGCAGATATGTTGGCTGAAACTATTCGCCGTATCAGCAACGAAGAGTCTATCTCTGCAATGTTCCAACACTGATATTTATTATGTGTGACACATTCTAAGAGAATAAAAAGCACCCAAAGGGTGCTTTTTTTGTATCTATAGTTTTATTTACGCGATGCCAATGGTATAGTAGCGCGCCTTTTTTAGGTTGTGAGGTACTTGGTCGCGAGTACCTTAAAATATTAATCAAATTATTTTTGGAGACATCATGTCTAACGAATTATACACATTGAATGCCGAAGTACGTGCTGACCTAGGTACGGGTGCGAGCCGCCGCCTACGTCACGCAGACAAAGTTCCAGCGATCCTTTACGGTGCAGATAAAGAAGCGCTAGCGCTTACTCTTGAGCACAACAAAGTGATCAAAGCACAAGAAGATGAAGGTTTCTACAGCCACATCCTTACGCTAAACATCGCTGGTGAGTCTGTTGAAGCAATTCTTAAAGACATTCAACGTCACCCATTTAAGCCTAAAGTAATGCACATGGATTTCCAACGTGTAGATGCTTCTCACAAAATCCACACTAAAGTACCTGTACACTTCCTAAACGAAGATGCGGCAACTAAAGGTGGAAACACAGTAGCACACCAAGTAACTGAAATTGAAATCACATGTCTTCCAGCTGCACTACCTGAGTTCATCGAAATCGATGTAGCTGCACTAGAAGTTGGTGTTACTCTTCACCTTTCAGACGTTACTCTTCCAGCTGGCGTTACTTCAGTTGAGCTTGCTA
Source organism: Pseudoalteromonas sp. MMG013 (assembly GCF_018100885.1). Classification (NCBI taxonomy): domain Bacteria; kingdom Pseudomonadati; phylum Pseudomonadota; class Gammaproteobacteria; order Alteromonadales; family Pseudoalteromonadaceae; genus Pseudoalteromonas; species Pseudoalteromonas sp. MMG013. Next base: position 38,795 of record NZ_JAGJEE010000043.1, read on the forward strand.
AAGGTGCAGGTCACGACCAAGCGGTTGTTACTCTAAACGCGCCTAAAGGCGCTGCTTCTGAAGAAGAAGCTGAAGAAGCTGCAGAATAATTTTAAGGTGTCAGCACCTTGAATAATATTCAAATGCTTGTGGGTCTGGCTAATCCAGGCCCCGAATATCAAAACACACGTCACAATGCTGGTGCATGGTTCATAGAAGAGCTAGCCAGACGCTATAATTGCCAACTAAAACCTGATGCCAAATACCACGGTCTAACAGGTAAAGTACTCATCAATAACCAAGAATTTAAACTACTAGTCCCGACTACTTTCATGAACTTAAGTGGTAAATCAGTGAGCAGCTTAGCAAATTTCTTTAAAATTCCTGTTGAGAATATTCTCGTTGCACATGATGAAATGGATTTAGACCCTGGTGTTGCTAAATTAAAAAAAGGCGGCGGACATGGGGGGCATAATGGTTTAAAAGACATTATCGCCAAAATGGCGAACAATAAAGACTTTATGCGACTTCGTATCGGTATTGGTCACCCTGGACACCGAGATAAAGTGACAGGCTGGGTATTAGGAAAAGCCCCTCAAGTAGACCAAGAAGTTATTGATGCAGCGGTTGATGAAGCTGTACGTTGTATGGAAATATTAGCGAAAGATGGTGTGCTAAAAGCACAAAACAGACTACATTCATTTAAGCCGTAAATAACGCATCGTTATTACGGTTTTTTGAGTAACATAAAGGTTCAAAACTATGGGTTTTAAATGTGGCATCGTCGGTTTACCTAATGTAGGTAAATCAACTTTATTTAATGCATTAACCAAAGCCGGCATTGAAGCCGCTAACTTTCCATTTTGTACAATCGAGCCAAACACTGGTGTAGTACCAGTGCCTGACGCTCGTTTAGACCAACTTGCTGAAATTGTTAATCCACAGCGTATTATCCCAACTTCAATGGAGTTTGTAGATATTGCTGGGTTGGTTAAAGGCGCATCAAAAGGTGAAGGCTTAGGTAACCAGTTCTTAGCTAATATTCGTGAAACAGATGCAATAGGACACGTTGTCCGCTGTTTTGAAGATGAAAATATCGTTCATGTCTCAGGTACTATCGATCCAGCAGATGATATTGACGTTATCAATACCGAGCTAGTACTTGCTGATATGGATGCCGCAGATCGCGCAGCCCAGCGTAATGCAAAAAAAGCCAAGGGTGGCGATAAAGACGCAAAATATCAAAATGATGTTTTGGTCAAAGTAAAAGCGCACCTTGATGAAGGTTTAACGTTGCGCTCATTAGAGCTAACCAAAGAAGAAAAAGATGCAATAAAAAGCATTAACTTCCTAACGATTAAACCAACCATGTATATTGCCAATGTGACTGAAGATGGTTTTGAAAATAACCCATTCTTAGATAAGGTCCGTGAAATAGCAGCAGCAGAAGACGCGGTCGTTATTCCGGTATGTGCGGCAATTGAGTCTGAGCTTTCTGAACTAGAAGAAGATGACAAACGTGAATTTATGGAAGATCTTGGCCTAGAAGAACCAGGACTTAACCTTGTGATCCGCGGTGGCTATGAACTTCTTAAGTTGCAAACTTACTTTACTGCAGGTGTAAAAGAAGTACGTGCTTGGACCATTCCTGTTGGGGCTACTGCACCACAAGCCGCTGGTAAAATTCATACTGACTTTGAGCGAGGCTTTATCCGTGCTCAAACCATCGCATTCAATGACTACATTGAGTTTCGCGGTGAAAGTGGCTCGAAAGACGCAGGTAAAATGCGTCAAGAAGGTAAAGATTACATCGTTAAAGATGGTGATGTCTTAAACTTCTTATTCAATGTTTAATTAAGCATTGAATCTTAATATAAAGGGCCAATTATGGCCCTTTTTGCTTTTTAATCGTATTACTGCAAAAAATATCTTCTGCGATAACACACCTTACCAACTAGGTTAAATTAATCGTCAGGTAGCACTATCAACCAACACCTCAGTAACCCGACAAAACTTCATCATGGCGTTACTGTTTCAATAGACATTATGTTTTCACGTAGATAATACCTAGTTTAGAGCGCTTGAGTGATCAATAACACAATACAACTGCAGAACGCATAAAGAAACTCGAAAGAAAAGCGTGTAAAGGCAAGCAACGCTCACACTAAGCTGATCAGCAGCTTGATGGCTTTGTGCACATTATTTTACCAATACACGGATATTGATGACTTCCCTAGTAAAACTAGTCATCAGAGTATTTTTCGCCAAATATAGATATACACACGCTATTTGTATAAAATCTCTCCTGTGACTTGTGTTTATTGGGCTAATTCGTTTATTTAATCTGCAAACAAACCTCTGGCAGCGATTTTTTGCAAAAAAGGTGTTGACGACTTTAGGCCATATCAGCATAATACGCCCCGCACCAGCAACGGTGAGATATAAAAAAGACATGGCTATGTAGCTCAGCTGGTTAGAGCACATCACTCATAATGATGGGGTCCCCTGTTCAAATCAGGGCATAGCCACCACTCTTTTTACTACCAAAATCTCATTATAAATTGCTGACGCTTTATGCGGGGGTGGCGGAATTGGTAGACGCGCTGGATTTAGGTTCCAGTATCTTAGGGTGTGAGAGTTCAAGTCTCTCCCTCCGCACCAACTTCTCGATAAGAAGTAAACTTATCAACTAAGTAATTGTTGGAATATCGCCAAGCGGTAAGGCAGCAGGTTTTGATCCTGCCATTCCCAGGTTCAAATCCTGGTATTCCAGCCAATGGCTATGTAGCTCAGCTGGTTAGAGCACATCACTCATAATGATGGGGTCCCCTGTTCAAATCAGGGCATAGCCACCATTTACTTACCCTCTGTGCGGGGGTGGCGGAATTGGTAGACGCGCTGGATTTAGGTTCCAGTATCTTAGGTTCCA
>NZ_JAGJEE010000044.1:0-37920 GCF_018100885.1 Pseudoalteromonas sp. MMG013
ATGAGCCCGACGAGCTACCAGGCTGCTCCATCCCGCGCCTGTAATTTTAAGTAAAATCGCTTAAAATTTATTCTCCTAAAAAACAATGTTTTAAACTTGTCTTTTGAAGAGGTCGCTATAGTATAGGATTCTATTTTAAATGCAAGCAATTAAGCACTTAATTTTCGTTAAGTGCTTTATATACCAAAACGCAAGTAAATAATTGCCAACCTTGTGCGTTATTTAGACAGTGACCGTCGTTGATGTGGTGTGATCATTGTCTGCCAAGGCCAATCTTGGTGGCCCATCACAATAAAGTCTGGGTTTTCGATACTCTCCCTTTGGTTATAAGTAAGTGGATTAAACTCTGCGTCAGTGATACATCCCCCCGCTTCTTCCACTATTACTTGAGACGCGCCGGTATCCCACTCCCCCGTCGGACCAACCCGTAAAAAGCAATCTGCTTGACCTTCCGCGATAATACATGCCTTTAATGAACAAGACCCTAATGCAATTGTGTCAAACTGCCGTTCAATAAATTGACTGACAACTTCCAATTTTTGTCTACGGCTTACTGCAACAGTGAGGTTATTTGGCTTTGATACATAGATTTGCGTGTCCTGTGTCGCTGAACGTTTAAACGCCCCGCCGCCATGAACAGCATAGTAAGTGGTATTTTCAGTCGGCCAATATATTACTCCCAACACGGGTTTATTATTCTCAATCAAAGCAATGTTGACCGCAAAGTCGCCACTTTCTAAAATAAACTCTCCTGTCCCATCCAGTGGGTCGAGTAACCAATAGCGGTGCCAAGATGCTCGCTGTGATAATTCAGGGATCGGTGTTTCTTCTGACATAATAGGAATATCAGGGGTTAACTGTTGTAGCCCAGCCATAAGCACCTCATTGGCGGCAATATCCGCCAAAGTCACAGGCGTCTTGTCTGACTTTTCTCGCGCGCCAATATCGTCATTTTTATAAATTTCCAATATCGCGGCGCCTGCTTGCGCGGCAAGCGTAATACAAGGCTCCAATAATGAGTGCAAACTTACTCCTCCGATGCTAAAAATTGCTGTAATAACAGTAATGCGGCAACACTTCGAGCCTCTGTAAAATCCACTTGAGTTAGCAAAGATTGCCAATCGTGTAATGGCCATTTAACAACTACCAAGGGTTCAGGTTCATCACCTTCAAGGCATTGTGCGTAAAGCTGCTGGGCAACAAGTACATGCATTTTGGCATTAAAGTAACTCGGTGCTAAAGACAGCGTTTTTAAATCTGTGAACTGTTTCGCTCCTACGCCCACCTCTTCCTTTAGTTCCCTATTTCCAGCTTCAAGCGGTGTTTCACCAGGATCAATAAGCCCTTTCGGGAAGCCTAATTGATAATCATGCGTACCAGCACAATACTCTCTCACTAAGAGTAGTTCATTTTCAGCCGTTATTGGGACGATCATAACGGCACCTCGACCGCCGCCACGAACTCGTTCATATTGGCGTTGCACGCCATTGGAAAACTGCAAGTCGAGTGACTCCACAGTAAACAGCTTACTTTTAGCCACGACTTCACAAGTCATGATCTCAGGTGGACAAGGGTGCTTTTTCTGTGACATAGGCGTTTTTTTGCTATCATGACGGTAACTTAATCATAAAGCCTTTAACGAAAAATGCCTATGCTAAATTGGTCAAATATCGACACCGTTTTACTTGATATGGATGGCACACTACTGGATCTCCATTTCGACAGTCATTTTTGGCTCGATGTGATCCCTCGGGAGTACGCCAAGAAACAGGGGATTAGCTTAACCGATGCGAAAGCTGAAATTATGAAGCGCTACGAAGCCGTCGGAGGCCAAATACAATGGTATTGTTTAGATTATTGGCAAGCACAACTCGACTTACCCATTATGGACCTTAAGCGAGAAATTCAGCACCTAATTACCATTCGTGACGACACTCCCGCTTTTTTACAAGCTCTCAAAGCAGCCGGTAAAGAGCTAATATTACTCACTAATGCCCATCCTGATAGCTTATCGTTGAAAATAGAGCGCACACAGTTTGACATCTACTTAGACAAAATTATCTCCACGCACCAATACGGTGTAAGTAAAGAAAGCCAGTCTCTGTGGCAACAAGTACAAGCTGACTTGCAATTTGATAAGCAGCGCACTTTATTCGTGGATGACAGCTTAGCCGTCTTAGATGCCGCCAAACACTATGGTATTGCCCATTTGCTCGCAGTCGCAAACCCTGACAGCAAACAGCCAGCGAATAAGATCACTGGCTATCAATGTGTGACTGATTACCGCCACTTACTCCCATTAACAGAGGAATAAACTAGCTCGGGTAACGCGCAACTAAACCAGCATATACATTTTTGGCAAAATCTGGATGCTCTGTATCGAGGCTTTTTACGACGTCAACTAGGTGCTCGTTATCTTCTTGGCCATTCCATACTTTAATGTACGTACCATCTTTGTAGCCATGATCTTGACGGAAAAAGTTCAGCGTATTTTTGCCAACATAACCGCGATATAAATCGTCAATACTCATGTCAATTTGCTGCATGCACCCAGCAAAGGCTTCTGCATTAAACGTTTTATCCGCAACAGCTGATGCTGCCAATTGCTCTAGTGTTTGTTTAAAATCAGCACCACAATGCGGTTGCTGTAATTGTGTATCAAGCTGCTGCGCCAGCGCCTGATATGATGTTTCACCATCAATACGTAGTGACAAACCAAAGTGAAATATATCCACCAACTCTAGTATCACTTGTTCTGTATCAGGTGTTTGCTTTTTCCACCACTTCCAACCGTAATGGTCGAGCATTTCTGCACATTCAACCCAGATAGCACGATACCAATCAAACCCTTGGTTAAACCACTGTTCATGAACTTTTGTATTCATGGCGTTTTGCATTTCTAGCATTACAACCAGTTTAGTGACATTGGCAGACATTGTGCTCTCTCTATGATCATTTCAAAGGCAATATGATACCCCACTGAAAGAAATTCGCCACTGGTCCGTTCTAATACAAGTCACTAATTTATTCATGAGAGTTTTATGCGTTTTCTAACAGCTATATCAATTATTATAATTGGCTTTTTCGTAAGCCCAATCACTCACGCGGCTCAAGTTACTAATATTGAGTCTGCCCCTGAACGCGTTAGGCCTTTGTTACCAGGCTTAGACGCCCCTCAATTGACGTTAAGAAATAAAGACAATAAATCAGTCAATTTAAACAGCCTATATGCCGACAATAAAGCAACAGTCATTGTCGTTTATCGCGGTGGATGGTGTCCATATTGCTCTCGTCAATTAGCTGGGATCCAAAAAATTGAAGCACAAATTGCAGGCTATGGTGCAAAAATCATCGCGGTATCTCCTGATAGCCCAGCAGCATTGGCAAAAAGCAAAATCGACTCACCTAATTATCAGTTACTATCTGATAGTAAACTGGCATTAGCACAGGCTCTGGGTGTTGCGTATTTCTTAGATGAGAAAACAGCCAAAGCATACCGTGATCGTATGGGTGTCAATTTTGTTGATTTAGATGGACAAAGCAAAGTCGCCTTACCGGTACCAGCGGTATTTGTAGTCGACAAAAAAGGACTGGTGCAATTTCAATATACGAACCCAAACTACAAAGTTCGTTTAGATGAATCTGTATTACTCGCCGCTGTGAAAGCCGCGAGTATATTGTAACGCTCCCTAACTAAAACCGTTAGCTTGTTAAATTATTGACATCTAACGGTTTTCCAGTCTATTATAATCAAACAGTCCATAGTCTACACCCCGATACTCTTTCGCAACGTTATGTAATATATCACTGTACTGCCAAAACTGCGGGTGCGTCCGACGAATACCAAACTGCGCTTTTAAAGCGCGATAATCTGCTTCACTTGCAACCGCTTGCAGTTGCGAAATAAACTCTGTTGCATGTACTTCATTTGGCAAATACCAGATTGCTTCTGGGTAATCTCCGATAAACCCTGGGACTAATGTGGCTGTGTCTTCTTGATAGGCTCGCTGACCCTTTTCATTCAACAAGCTTGAAATGTTATAATGCGCATTATGATGGATCAACGTGTAGGCTTTATGGCTCTGCCCTGTTGGGCCTTTCTGCAAAATATATGACACTTGAGGCAGTAAATTTATGGTCGTGGCAGGCAAGTGATTGAGTGCTTTAAATGCCTCAGGAACAGCACTATAATCATATTCTTGGCTCAATACAGGTGCCAAATGTTGTTGAAACTTATCAAGTAACTCATCTTTTGGTGAATTCGTTACAAACTCAATACCCGTTGGCGCGCCCCATAACGCCTTACGATTTATGAACTCACTTAAACTTACATGTGAACGCCTATACCAATGATCCCGCACTTCTTTACGAATACTTTTTGGCAAAAAGTTAATAAAGTTCTGCTCACCCTCTAAACGTAAAAAGTCCATATATAGGCGCGTATTTAACTGATGGCCTATATTACCGTATACGTCAAAGCCCGCCACCAGCAAATAATGAATACGTTCAAATAATGCATAGTCAAGTACCCAAACTGTTTTTGGTTTTTGTCCAACAAAGCCTTTTACCACCGTTGCACTGTCAAAATGGCGAAATACCGTTAGCGCAGCATTTTGATTATGCCCATCCCCTTGCCATAATAAATCTAGAGTTAAGTTTTCCCCATCCCCGAGTAACTTATTGGCCAATGCTGTTTTCGCTTTTAAATAGGCATGCTGCTGAGTTGCATACTTCGTCCAACTAGATACCGGCAACACATTACTTTGTTCTGAAGCAGGCAAAGCCAACTCATCATCATGCGATAACAACAACTCACTCACTTCTGGAGAACTGTTTTTACCCGGATCAACAAACGCCACCCAAAACTGGTCATTAATCACATTTAATGCCACTTGTCCTCTACACACGGGGCCTTTGATATAACCCTTAATGATCAATTCCGCTTCATCAAGCATAAATTGATATTTAGATTTTACCGGGATTTGTGAAAACGCTTTAAATGGATTCGACGCAACCTTGGCATCATAACTCGGCAAATACGTTACGTCATAATCCGCACCAATAAACTGCTGATATAACCGCAGCATCTTCTTTCCATCTAGCGCAAGCGGCATATGCGTTTTGGCCAATATGGTAGTACGCTCATGCATTAACCGATAATAGACACGCCCAGTTTGCGGATCATCATACGGGCGACGAGTTGCAATGAGTTTAATTTCTTGCCCTGGGGGGGTAGTCGAGCGTACCAACTTAAAAAAGCTCGGTGATGCTGTTTTTACCTTGGTAGGAAAGTAAATATTGGCAAGGTACCAATGTTCATAAATATATCTCGCAGCCAATCGATGCTTTAGGCTATCTTGATTTAGAAATGCTTCCCACTGTGACACCTGCTTTATATCCTCCTCTGTGGGTGGGAGAATATGGGCCATTTTGGCGCCTTTGCGCATCCATGATGTTAGGATATTGAACTCTTGTGGTGATATCGCTGGCAATCCATAAGGCATCCCCGCATGAGGTTGATGTCTTGCCAATGCGGAATACTCATCCATATTTGCACAACGCTGGGTACGGTCTAGTGAAAAATCAAACTCTTCACCCAGTATGCTTTGCGATGGTAGCGGATGACCCATCTTTAACAGCAAACTATTGTATAATACACTCCCTAACAAGTTCGCCTGTTCTGTTTGTACTCGCTCATTCAATACCGGTGTAAATCCCTTTTCACGCCACTGCTTTGTGTTCGCGGCATCATACAACAACCTGCTTGGCTGTTGAGCCAATAACCTTGTGCCGTCATAGACCCGTGTTTTACTTACCCCTCGGTCAATCCCTTCAGGTGAAGATAGCTTAAGTTGGCACGGTGCATCATAACAGCCGTGACACACCACACACCGTGTATCTAAAACAGGCTTAACCACTTTTAAATATTCTGCTGCGAGACCATACTGACCACTACTCAAACGTGCTTGAGTTTGCGCTTTACCAAACAAGTCATCATATTTGCTAAAACCAATTGCGGTACACCCACAAAGCAATAAAAAGCCAATCAATAGGGCCCAGAAGCGTTTTTGCATTAATCCTCCTCGACTTCTTCGCCTAAATCAAAGGTCGGCATCATCTCTACCGGAGGGGAAATAAAAACTTGCTCAGATTCATCACTGAGTACGGCACTCAATATCGGGCCATGATTCAGTAATAACTGGGCTTGGTGTGAGCCTGTTGCTAACGCTGAAAATGTGACATCTCTCACTTCAAGATCATACGCATCTAAAGTAATACTGACACTTTCATCTGCTCTCGGATTTTGGCATAAATTAGCCAGAAGTGTTTCATCGAGCGTAACATTTAACACTAAATCAGGCATGTCAATATTACGCGTTTCGATTTCATCATTTAATAAAAATAGCGGCAAAGTAAGTGGTGTATTTTGTGATAATTCCATAGATAATCTGCATTCAGGTGAACTCAATTGATGTGCTCATATTAGCATAAATAAACTAAACTTTATTGACTCTATGGTCGACACTTCTTCGCCTCTATAAAATGTCTTTTACCAAGGAAGTGGATCACCATTCCCATGTAAAAAGCTGCCACTGGATTCAAGCGTCAGTTCCTCAATACGGGTAATTAACCTATACGCTGCTTGCTCAGCTGAAATATCTCCTGCGTAATTCACCATCTCAGTTTGTACGAACCCTGGGTGCAACAATGTTAACGCGACACCTTGATCTTTTAATTCATGCGCTAAGCTCACGCTCGCGGCATTTAATGCGGCTTTTGACATGCGATAGCCAATATATGCGCCAGAGCTATTATCTGCAATTGATCCCATTCGGCTGGTGATCATAGCAACTTTAGCACCGGGTGAAAGATTCTGCTGTAATGCATGCACAACACGAATTGGGGCAATGGCATTTACCTGTAGCTGTCGTTCTAGGGCTGAAAAGTCCATATCAGTCAGTGTTTCATTACTAAATACCCCTGCGTTATTGATAAGGACATCTATCGGTTGTCCAGATAAAGCCTCCTGTAACACAGAAATGTCCGTCGTGTTGCTTACATCGATGTCAGTTACAATATTGACCTCATTCAATTGTTCAAGGGCATCAGATGAACGACGAACAATGGCTGTTACCTGATAACCAGCTAAAGCATACTGCTTGCAAAACTCTAACCCAATACCTCTATTGGCCCCTGTGATAACAATGTGTTTATTCATATCAATTCCTAATTACCCGACACAATATTTAACCCGAAACGCTTTCACGTTACATAATTTGAACTAATATTTTTGGGGTAAGATACATAAAAATCAAGCCAGTGCTAAGCAATCAGTATGCAAAAACAACAATCATTAACTTACGTATTTATGGACAGGTAGACTCACTATGCGCACCTTACTACTGATTATATCAGTACTTTTTATCCTCCCTTGCAATGCAAAGCCCTACACAATTAATGCCAGTGAAGCACTCTCCTATCAGCTAGGCCAGCAACAGGTTACCGCCATCATGACCGAAATTTATCAGCCATTGAACATCGTTCCTGAAGTGATATTTTTACCCAGTTACCGAGGATTAAAAAATGTGGATCAGGGCCTACTCGATGCGGAAGGCGGTCGTGTTGATGTTGTGATGACAACGTACAAAAACGTAATAAAAATACCAACTCCCATTGCGCAATCTCAATTAGCCATTTTTTGCCTTAAACCACACAGTTGCCAGGTAAACCTAAAAGATCCCATATTGCGTATTCATGGTAACCTCATTGCGGAACACTATTGCGCCAAAAAAGGTTTAAGCTGTACTGCTGTGCAAAATGACATTTCTGCTTTCCAAGCATTGGTAAAAGAACAAGCAAATATACTGTTAGCAAACAGCGTATTTCCCAGCGGCTCTTTGTGCACCGCAGGAATTAAAAAAGTGTACATTAAACTTCTGCACGCTAAACCTCATCGCATCTATCATTACGTGCACCAGCGCCACGTAAAACTGGTCAGCGCATTAGATGCATCAATTAAGGCATTACATCACTCTGGTAAGCTGCAAGCTTTAATTGACACACTGCTTCAGAGCTTTGCAAAATGTGGTGGTGAAGTGATCAAGTTACCGCAATCTCTGCCTATTGTTCAGAGTCAATAATATCTCCTGAGGTCGACTCTAAAATTGAAAATACAGCACCGCTAGGGTCGCTCAATACAGCAAACCGACCCACTTGCACAATATCAGTCGGTGGCACACATACTGTGCCAGCGAGTTGCTCCGCTTGCGCTACCATTGCATCACAACTTCGCACAGAAAAATAAATCATCCAATGTGGCGTAATACTTTCATCCCACTCTGATGTCATTTCCATTAACCCTGCAACAGGCTCTGAATTGACGCTAAACAGGGTATATTGTGACTCCCCCATAGGCATAATCTCGGCTTCCCACCCTAAAAGCTGTGTATAGAAAGAGGTACTTGCTGCGACATCTTTGGATGCCAGTTCATGCCAATACGGCACATTAAACTCAAATTTTCGTTGGTAACCTGAGTGCTCCTTCGCTTGCCACAGTGCAACTAAAGCACCTGTTGGGTCGCTCATCATAACCATTCTGCCTGCACCAGGCACATCATGTGGCCCGTGAATAATGTGTGCGCCTAAACTTTGCGCTTCAACGGCTAATACATCAACATTTTCCACTGCAATATACGCCAACCAATGGCTCTGAACCTGTGCGTCTACTTGCTCTTGCATCATTTGATACATGGCGGCTATATCATCTTTATCCTTTTGCAGCATCGTGTAATAGTAATCATCACCAATAGGTTGATCATCAAACTGCCAGTTAAATAATTCGGTGTAGAATGTTTTTGCTGCTGACCAGTCACTCGAGCATAATTCAGCCCAACAAAATGTATTATTCGTAACAGAGGTTACTTTTGGCATATATGGCTCCATTGCTCATTGCTTAAAGTCAATATCAAGTAAAGCACAAAATCAGATACTCACATGGGTTTGTATTACATTCTCAGTACTGAATGCCTATTGCGTAACCAATTCTAAATATGGCCTACCATAGGTCTGAATAAGTAATTCTGCTGCTGCCTGACGTTTTAATGGCTTGCTCATAAGGTACCCTTGGCTTTGTTGACAATGCAATGCCCCTAATACGGCTAATTGTTCTGGTGTTTCAATTCCTTCTGCGGTCACTTCTAAATCAAAACTTTTCGCAATTGCACAAATTGCTTCTATCAGCTGACGAGCGCTGCCAGCGCACTCAATACCGTCAATAAATGCCCTATCAATTTTTAAACCATCCACAGGCAATACGCTTAAACGAGCTAAGCTACTAAAACCAGTTCCAAAATCATCGATATAAATACCAAATCCAAGTTCATGCAATTGCTCTAATGGCTCAATCAAACTGTCCTCCACCATCATCATCGCAGATTCAGTCAATTCAATTTTAAATTGTTGCGGTGACACATCACACTGAGCAAACAATTGCTTTAACCAAGGTACAAACATCCCACTTTGTAGTTGTAAGGGAGACACGTTCACACTCATAAACAGCCCTTCACAATTATGCTCACTCATAAACGATAGTGCCTCACGAAATACCCACTGACCTAGCACGTTTATTTTGGCACATTCTTCCGCGATTGGAATAAACTCTGCAGGGCTGACAAAGCCCAGCTCTGGGCTTTGCCACCGCACTAACGCTTCAAAGCCTCGCAACACCTTGCCATCTCGACAAAAAATAGGCTGAAATTGTAATTTAAGCTCAGTGTCTAACGTCATATCATGTAATGCGCGCTCGACTCTCAGTTTCCTAGAAGCTTCACAGGCAATCGCTGGACTATAGATGTGATAGCAATTCTTACCTCGCTTTTTTGCCTCATACATAGCAATGTCCGCATCATGCAGCAGCTTTTCTGCTTCATAATTCAAACATGGAACGGTAAACTTCCTAACCCCAACGCTGCCACTAATACTATGACTCTGCTCTTGATATATAAAAGGTTTACGTATTTCTACCAGAATATCTTCCAATACGCCCTCTAATGGCATCGGCAATTTGGCAAAATCAATTAATACCGCAAACTCATCTCCTCCCAAACGCGCAATGTCAGCAAAGTTCCCTAGCAATATTCGCATACGTGTTGCAAATTCAACCAACAGTCGGTCTCCAGCGAGATGACCCAAGGTATCATTAATCAACTTAAACCTATCTAAATCAATATATAGCAATATATACTTTCGCTCTGTGACCGTTCGACACGTTTCAACCAAATTCAAGAATGTTTGTCGATTAATCAGATCTGTTAAACTATCATGCTGAGCTTTGTACTTGAGCTGTTCATTAAATAATTTAAGTTGCGTAATATCTGTTACACGCCCTTCATACAAGGTCCCACTAGGGTTATGTAACCAACTTCCAGTTTGTCTAAGCCAAATACTATCTTTAGACTCTACCTGCGCTAACCATTCTAATTCGTCATGTCGCGATTTCTGATCAATGATGGCTTGCCACTGCGTAGCGAACTCATCATCAACGATATATTGGCTTAAATACGCCCCGAGGGGTTTGTCCTCTACGCCGATAAGCAAGCGCCTAAATGCAGGGTTAGCATCAATAAGTTGACCGTGCCCATCAAGTACAAAAAGCCCTTCATTACTGTTCAAAAATAGGCTTTTGTACTTTCTTTCAGCGCTGATCTGCTGTTGTAAAGCCGCTAAACGCCTATCCGATTCAACACTTAACCGCTCATTGGCTTGCGCTAGGCTTGTGGTGCGCTCAACCACTATTCTGTTAACAACGTTATTCCTAGAAACCAGATATCGTACTTGCATCCATACGAGCCAAGCACATAGACTTGCCACCACAATGAATCCTGCAATCATCAATTGCCTATTTTCGAGTAAACTGGGGGCCAATTGCTTCTGACTAAATAACTGTAACATCAACTCTTGACCATAAAAGTCGATATGTTGATATGCACCTACTTGTCGACTTTCTAAACTATGCGTGTTTTGCCAATCAGAGCTAAACAGCACCTGTTGTTGTGTTAAAACACGAATGTGCTGTTGACTTGTCTGGTAAATATGACCAAACAAACCTTCTAGTAAAATTGGTAATTCAAAGCTAATACCCAATGCTGATGCAGCTCCATCGTGATCAGGCCTTTGTACCAGCAATGTCCATTTAGCTTGATCTCGCCAGTTGATGGCCATCAGACTTTGTTGTTCGTAAAGGGCGTTGATTTGTTGTTCGGCAAAATTTAAGCTATCCCCCATTGTATGCCCATATTCGGCCATTGGGGCCACGTTCATCAATGTGAGGTAATGCTGGCTGTGTGCTTGCGCTAAACGTACTTTATAATCAAAAAAGCCCTGACTTTTCTGACTGGCTTCCACATTCGCCACTTGTTCAGCACTAATGATTCGATACAATTCTAGCCGTAGTTCAACGTCACTGCCCGGAAGCTGGGACTGTGCGACTTGGTTGAAAAGGTCCATTTCAAAACTAGGCACCAAATAAGAATCAATCGAATATAACAAATGCCCAACGTATGATAGTTTGGTATCAAGTTGATGATGGTACTGCGATAGCTGCTGTTGTAATGTTTGCCGTTCTTGCTGTTGGTAATAATTATTCAGTAAATAACCTACATACAGCATGACTGATACAAAAAGCGCAAAACACGCGGCACCAAACTGCACTGGTGAACGTAAAACTGAAATTATTGGCGTAACTATAGACATATGTAAATGACGTTGTATTCTATACACACCTGATAATAGTTCTTATTTACAATGAAGAAAAGCAAACTTTTACTTTATTCCCTTATATTGATACAAAGTGCCCCAATATTTGCTAATACAGCGCATTTGAATGTTTATTCGTTTCGTAAATATGAGCTCATTGAACCTGTCATTAAAAAATTTGAAGCACAGCACAATATTAAAGTTAACGTCGTAAATGGTAAATCCAAATACTTACTCGCTCGCTTGAAAAAAGATGGAATGGACTCTCTTGCTGACGTGATACTGAGCTCTGATTTAGTACAGTTACATGATCACAAAAACCTCTTACAGCCAATCCCACATCTTGCTCAGTGGGATCACATCCCGAGTGAACTTAAAGATAATAATGGATTTTGGGTCAGCATTTCGATGCGAACACGTGCGCTTTTCAGTCATAAAGATGATACATCATCACCACCACTTCGCTATGCATCATTAACACGCCCACAATACAAAGGCACCTTTTGTGTTCGTAACTGGCAGCATAGTTATAATCAAATGCTCGTAGCCTCGCTGCTTGCCAGTGAATCAGGCTCAGATACAGCATGGTTACCCATCGCTAATCAATTATTGGCAAAAAGACCCACAGGTGGAGACAGAGATCAATTGCGCGCTTTGGCCAGAGGGCAATGCCAATATGCACTGGCAAATCACTACTATTGGACCATGATGAAGCAATCCAATAACAAGCTAGACCGTGACCTAGCTGAAAAGCTTAACATACATTATATGATTGCAAATGATGGTACTACACCTATTTCCACGACCACCGCAGCAATAGCCAAATATGCGCCAAACAAGCATCACGCTCAAAAATTCATCCAGTTTTTATTAACAAGTGACACACAAAGCGTCTATGCCAATTCACTAGCTGAATACCCTGTCATTGAAAAAGCAACAAGTAGAGTGACGCCATTTACCCCTAATATTACCGCAGTAAAACAAAGTCTTTCGTTATTAGACATAGCCAAAAAGCGCCTACAAGCACTTTAATTATTGTGCATAAATAACGCGTAAATCACAATTGAACAACTTAACCGGATACTCTCGGTGGCCCAAAACATGGTACGTCGTGGCTTTTTTTGGGCCTTGCAACGTCATCACCTGGTGGTGCTCTTCACGGTAAGCTTGCTGTATACGGCCATATTGTCCTGTGTAAATAAGGGTTAAATACGGTGCTTCGTATTGCCACCCCCCCGAAACATTGTGAGTACTTAGCACCCCTTCCTCACGCCACTGTCTCTCTGCACGCAAAACAACACGACTATCGTGCCCACTGCAATCGTGGGTATAAAGTAAATTAGGGGCAACCTGTTTACTAGCTAGAGCAGGAAAATATAACCCAAGGTTACCCTGCGAGTAAAAGTGATTATCATGATTAAACACTCGGGTATCAAGGCGTTCAAAGCCCAATTTGTTTACAAGAAGTGTTACCTCATCAACTATCGATTGAGTCAAATCTCCCGGGAAGTAGAAAAGGGTTGGGTTGTCATATACTCTTTTAGATATCACATTATTAAGACGGTACTCAATACCTAAAGCATCTAACTCATTTGTTAATATGGACTGTTTATTTTCTTCTAACACCGCATGATATACATGTACCTTACTAGTTGATTGGCAACCAACACATAACACCAACCAAAACATACTGGATATAACGCCATGTACTCGATTCATAATTTATTACTTGCCCCACCATTGATTACAACTGTAATCAATGGTGGGGCAAAATGCAACGTCAAATCTCTACCATGCGCTTACGTTTCATATTTAGCGGCCCATTGTTGTACCGTCGATTTCTTATAAAGAATGTCTTTAAATAGGCGATGACGCTCGTATTTCAGTGTCAATTCCTTGGTGTCAGTACCAGTCATTATCTGATTATGGTATTCATTAAAGCGCGAGATCACACGATAACTATGGGCTGATTTATTTGCCACTCGTGCAAAATGTGCTTTCAAATAGTTTCTCACATCTTCTGCGGTCATTAAGTCTAACCCATCTAAGTTCATTAACTCTTTTTTTAACATCGCTCGAATACCCATACTTACGTCGCCCTTGTCTTGAGATGTGCTGTCTTATGCCTAGTATTAGCTTCTGAACCAAAATACACACAAATAACGATATCTAAGTTAAAGACCATAAAAAAAGACAAAAAGTTTCGTCAGCTGTCGCATCCAGCGGTATAATATCGCAAACTGAAATAGGAGTTACTTGAATGACCGATGAACCCATTGAATTTATTGAAGTTGAGCTAGAAGAAGAGCCAATAGAGTTATGTAATCTACTTAAGGTATTAGACCTAGTTGAAACGGGTGGGCAAGCTAAAATGCTCATTGGTGAAGGCTATATAGCCGTCAACAATGAAGTGTGTACGGTAAAACGCAAAAAAATGTATTCTGGTGATAGCCTACATTTTGATGGTGATGACTATCTACTCACACTCTCTAGTGACGCGACTCCAGCGATTAGAACACAACCGACTCCTGACGTTGTAGAGCCTGAAAAAAAGAAAAAGCGTAATAGAAGCAGAAAAAATAGAAAAGATGCTGACACGGGTAGAAAGCCAATTTCATTTGGGTAACACTGGCGCTGGCAATAACACGTGTCTGCACTTGTATTCGATACATATTCACCCCTATTTCTCAGCAGAAGTGCAGATAAGGCGATACCCTTATTATAATAAAATTCTCGTGCCGCATGGCTGATATAAATAATTCAATTGCTTATCTTTAATACTCGGTATATAAAAGTCACCCATTATATTAAAGGACTCATTTTAGGAGCTGTCATGTCCATTTGGTTTCGCCCCATCACTTTAGCGTTTTGTAATGACTTAGACAACGGATTACATGGACAGGGGTCGCTCATGAAAACGCTTGGTATTAGCATAAAAGAAATCGGATCTGATTACCTCGTAGCCACAATGCCCGCTACCCCACATCATCACAACCCGATAGGAATAGTCCATGGTGGTGCCAATGTCGCTCTTGCAGAAACGGTCGCCAGCTATGCAGCAAACTTCGTGGTGGACTATGAACGCTACTATTGTGTTGGACAAGAAATCAACGCTAATCATTTAAAAGCATCTCGCAATGGCATTCTTACAGCCACAGCGCGTGCACTACACATAGGAAAGCGCACATCAGTCTGGGAAGTAAAAATCGTCAATGCGCAAAATCAATTATGCTGTGTATCTCGAATGACCGCTGCAGTTGTTACTCGAAGTCGCCAAGGTGATTCATAACAATCTGTTGGTAAACTCCACTCTTTCTGATTTTTGCTAGCCCTAAATTAAATTGTCGAATTATCTCCTTCCCTTGTGGGTGTGTTTTAAGCACACCCGTATGTAATGGCCAAGACATCAATGCCGGATATAGCACCTCTAGATCATGCAGTTCTGGATATACTTTCAAATGATGTTTGACTGCCCATAAATCAGCTATTGCAACATCTACGCGTCCTTTTTGTACCAATTGTAAGCTAGCGTGCAAACTTAGCACGGGTACAACTTTCAGCCCTTCAATACCATTTAGAAATTCATGATAGCCATACCCTCTTATGGTGCTCATGGTTAAGAAGCGCAGACTGGTGGCACCTTTAAAGTTAATCTTGTACTTTGCATGTTGAACCACCACCATGTCGTTATTAAAATAAGGTTCGGTGAAGAGCAATGTCTGTGCCCGTTTATGTGTCCACCAAAGTGCTGGCACTAAATCAATTTCTTTTTGTTCCAGTAACCTCATTACTCTGCTAAATGGCGCAGTACGTATTTCAAAGCGAATATTCTGTGCCGCGAATGCAGCCACAGTGATCTCTTTCACTAAACCTGAACCATCTTCTAAAATATATGGTGGCCAAGGACTATGGCCCCCAACAACCACTTTAATTGGACTTGCAGCAGTAAAATGAGATACCAACATAAACCAAGCCAGGTAAAATAAACCTTTCAATTTTGTTCCTTATATCAATATGGCCGTTGATATAGTGTAGTCGATAAATGATCCACGCAGCCTATAAAGTACTCATATTGATACAGTAAAGATGACCCATATTATTGCCTTTGGTATACTAAGCTTCAGCCAATCATTGAAAGAAGCACTATGGAAAAGTTAGACACTGTTGTTATTGGCGCTGGTGTTATCGGAATGGCTGTTGCAGCGAAATTCAGTGAATCAACTCAAACACTACTCATCGAGCAAGGTGAACAATTTGGTGAACACAGTAGCAGCAGAAACAGCGAAGTCATCCACGCAGGGCTGTATTACGCTACCAACAGTTTAAAAGCCCAGCTATGTATCCAAGGTAAAGAATTACTATATCGACATTGTGAAAAATTTCACGTACCCCACAAAAGAATCGGTAAAGTGCTCACCGCAAAAACGACTTCTGAGGTGAATACCTTAGACACCATTGCTGCGCAAGCAAAAATCAATGGCGTTGATGATTTGCAGTTTTTGTCCAAAACACACATTGGTCGCTACGCACCTCATATTAATGCAACACACGGACTATGGTCTCCCTCTACAGGGATTATTGATAGTCATCAGTTTATGTTGTCACTCCTGACAAAATTAGCACAAAATCACGGCCAATATGTGCCTCGTACACAGTTTTTAGCTGCGCGTAAAACCTGTAATGGGTACGTAGTCGATTTAGATTGTGACGGTGATTTATTTCAGATCCAATGCCAATATTTAATTAATGCTGGTGGCCTTTTTGCTCAAAAAAATGCCTCTTTAATTGATGGGCTAGAAAAAAAATATATTCCAGAATTACACTATTGTCGCGGTCAATACTTTAGCTATCACGGTAAACACCCTTTTTCACACTTAGTGTATCCTGTGCCTGAAAAACATGGGCTTGGCATACATGCAACACTCAATCTCGCAGGCCAACTCCGCTTTGGACCTGACACCCATTTTATCCATGACTTAAATTATCAAGTTGATGCCAATGATAAAAATAAATTCGTGCAAGCTATTAAGCAATATTGGCCAGCTATCGACGATACAAAGCTCTTTGCTGATTACGCAGGAATTCGCCCAAAAATAACTCAAACCGGTGCTCAAGACTTTATAATTCAATCCTCAAATACACATGGCTATACTGGCTTGATAAACCTATTTGGCATTGAATCTCCAGGCCTGACAGCTAGCTTGGCAATTGCAGAACAAGTCCTTAAAGATATCGGTTAAATCATATTAGGTTGAGCAAGTGAATGCGTTATAAATTTTCTTGCTAGTCACCATTTCCACCGGTTGCATCATCCAACTGTTTGGTTCGATCATCCATCAATTTTTGTACATTTTTAGCATCTTTCATCAGCTTATTTACCGCAGCAGGATTTAAAGCAGAGGGTACCCCGTGTTGCGACTCGCTCGCTGATTTCTCTGACGCAAGCTTATCCAAAATCGCTGTATCTTCCGCCGCCATAATCGTGACCCGACTGGGATCTAAGGTATGGTGCAGACTATCCCCTTTAGGGTTTGGCTTATCTGAATAAATCCAATTGCCATTCTCATCACGCCATTTATAAATTACAGGATCACTGCGTACTTCTTTTTCCGGATCTATATCAGCTAACTCTTTGGCTTTGCCAACGGCTTTATTAAGTGTATGTTCCGAGTATTGAAATACCGCTTGTGCACTCCCTTGAGCTTTTTGTACCAGTTCCTCTGCACTTATCCAAGGTTTTCCATCGGGACGTTTTAAAACAAAGAGCGACCCCAACCCTATTAGCATCACCATAATCATCATATAACTTACAGACTTCATGTTTTCACTCCCTCGTTTCATTCAATTAAGCTTAGCGTGATTAATTAGATGATACACAGCTGACAGACATAAAAAAAGCACAACAAAAGTTGTGCTTGTAAAGCGTATCTGACACTGGAGAATGACTAGATACCATCGCCATCAATGTGTAAGCCACATTCACGGTTCAATCCAAAAAAGCGTGTTTCTTCTTCCGTCATACCCGGTTCAAGTTTACGCGTCGTATGCACATCCCCCATAGACACATACCCTTGCTCCCATAAGGGATGGTATGGTAAATCATGCCTGGTAAGGTATTGGTAAACGTCGCGATTACTCCAGTCAATGATGGGGTAAACCTTCACGGTTCCGCGACTGATCTCTAAAACTTGCTTATCAGCACGTGTCGAGGCTTGATCTCTGCGTAGCCCACTAAACCATGTACCCACTTTATGTTCTTGCAATGCTCGCGTCATTGGCTCTACTTTATTAAGCGTATTATATTGCTTTATGCCTTCTTCACCAAGCTCCCATAACTTACCATATTTGGCTTCCTGCCAAGCTGGGCTGTAATTAGAGCGGTAAACCTTTAAATTTAAGCTTAACCGTTCAGTTAAATAATCAACAAACTGATATGTTTCAGGAAAAAGGTAGCCAGTATCAGTTAATATAACAGGCACATCTGCTTTTTCTTGCGTTACTAGATGCAGCATTACCGCGGCTTGAATACCAAAGCTAGACGATAAAAATGCATTGTTCGGCAAATTTTCTAAGGCCCAAGTCACTCGCTGTTGCGGCGTCATTGGCAACAGTAATTCATTTGCTTGTGCTAATAAGTGACGTTGTTCATCACCACTTAACTGTAATATATTTTTATAGTCACTCATGCTTATTCCTAAAATTGGCGAGTTTTGACCCGCCAATATCCTGTTTGTTTAAGCGTGGAAGTCTGTTTTTGAGACTTTAACTTCGGCAACAATGCCGTTGCGGATCACAAAGTCACCAAAACACTCATCTTGCTCACGCTCATTTACCCACTGACCGATTAAAGTATCTAGTGCAGGTAAATACACTTCTTCGCCTACATTTTCTAAGTATAATTTAGGCACCCTTGTACCTTCTTTATTACCACCTAGATATACGTTATATTTACCAGGTCCTTTGCCCACTAAACCGACTTCCGCTAAAAGCGCACGGCCACAGCCATTAGGGCAACCCACAACACGCAATATGATGCTGTCATTCGCAACTTCATGCTTTATCAGCAATTGCTCAACTTTAGTAACTAAGTCAGGTAAATATCGTTCAGCTTCAGCCATCGCAAGTGGACATGTTGGTAATGACACGCAGGCCATTGAGTTTTTCCGTTGTTCAGTATCGGTATCATCAATCAAGCCGTGTTCGCGTGCTATTTTTTCAATTTCCGCTTTTTGCTCTGTTGGTACACCGGCGATGATCAAGTTCTGATTCGCAGTCATGCGGAAATCACCCTGATGTATTTCTGCAATTTTTCGACAGCCCGTTTTCAACGCTTTCTCTGGATAATCTAAAATACGACCATTTTGAATAAACAGGGTTAAATGATGCTTGCCATCAATCCCCTCAACCCAGCCAATACGATCGCCTCGATGTGTAAACACATAAGGTCTGCTCTGAGCAAACTTAACACCCGCTCGATTTTCAACTTCAGCTTTAAACTCATCAATACCAAACGTATCTAACGTGTATTTCGTCTTGGCGTTTTTACGGTTAACACGGTTACCCCAATCACGCTGTACCGATACAACATGCTCAGCGATCTTTAGCGTGTGCTCTAGTGGAATGAAACCGAAATCATCCGCTTTACGAGGGTAAGTATTCACATCACCATGTGTCATGGCTAAGCCACCGCCAACTAACACGTTAAAGCCAACCAATTTACCGCTTTCTTCAATTGCAACAAAGTTCAAATCATTTGCATGCACATCTACTTCATTGTTTGGAGGAATTGTGACGGTTGTTTTAAACTTACGCGGTAAGTAAGTTGATCCAAGAATTGGTTCAATATCCGTTGTATCTTTGCGCTCACCATTTAGCCAAATTTCTAAATAGGCGCGTGTTTTTGGCAGTAAGTGTTCCGAAATTTTTGCTGCCCACTCATAAGCTTCTTGGTGAAGCTCTGACTCAACCGGATTAGTAGTACACAGTACATTACGGTTCACATCACCCGCAGTTGCAATTGAATCAATGCCCACATCATGCAATGTTAAATGCATTTCTTTGATATTTGGTTTTAATACGCCATGAAACTGAAACGTTTGACGCGTTGTTAAACGAATACTGCCATACATGGTTTTTTCGCCAGCAAACTTATCTACTGCAAGCCATTGTTCTGGTTTGATAATACCACCTGGCATACGTGCCCTAAGCATTACATTATGTAAAGGTTCAAGCTTTTGCTTGGTTCGCTCTGGTCGAATATCACGGTCATCTTGTTGATACATGCCGTGGAATCGGATCAACTGAAAGTTATCTGCTGTAAAACCACCGGTGAGTGGATCAGACAGGTCTTCGGTAATCGTGCCGCGTAAATGCTCACTTTGTGTTTTTAAACGTTCGTTATCTGCAAACTTAACGTTTTGATCATGCTTACTATTGGGCTTGCTCATTTATTAATTCCTAAATACTTTACTTTGACGGTATACCCTACGCGCATCGCAGGATATATAAGCACACGCACCGATTAATAGACGTCTTTTTGGTAGCGGTTTGCACTACGCAATTCTTTCAAATATAACTCTGCTTGCTCATCATCTTTACCACCATGCGCTTTAACAATATCCACAAGGGCTTGATGAACATCTTTGGCCATGCGGTTAGCATCACCACATACATAAAAATGTGCGCCTTTTTCTAACCAAGCAAACACCGCTGCGCCTTTTTCACGCAATCGGTCTTGCACATAAATTTTTTCAGCTTGATCACGGCTAAATGCCAAATCAATATGGGTTAACAAGCCTGATTTTACATAGCCTTGTAATTCCACTTGATATAAGAAATCTTGAGTGAAGTTAGGGTTACCGAAAAACAACCAATTATCACCTTGCGCTTCTCGCGCATCACGCTCTTGTAAAAACGCTCGAAATGGTGCGATACCGGTACCTGGACCCACCATAATAACTGGTGTTGTATCATCGCTCGGTAAACGGAAATTATCGTTATGTTCGCTAAATACTTTTACGCTTACCCCTTCTTCAGCGCGTTGCGCCAAATAACCAGAGCAGCCACCGAAGTGCTGCTCTCCAAACGCTTCGAACTCAACTAACCCCACAGTTAGGTGTACTTCTTCTTCCACTTCCGCTTGGCTTGAGGCAATTGAATACAAACGCGCTTGTAGCTTACGACAGCTATCTGCTAATTCTTGCGCTGTGATATCAGCTGGATTTTGTAAAATAATATCAAACACTTGACGAGGCTCGATATATTCACGCATTGCTGCTTTATCTTCCACTAATGCCAACAGCGCCGAGTTACCTGTCGCTTGCCCGTACTTCTCTACAAAACCTGGATAAGATTGCGTCAATTCTAGTTTTTCAATAAGCGCGGTACGAATATCTAGGGTCTCTTTACCCAATGTAACTTGTGCATCAGCCACGATGCCTAATGTACTGAGAATCGCGTCAACTTGTGCCTCATCATTTAAGAAATACACACCTAAGGAGTCTCCTGGCGTGTAAGTAATATCAGAACCCTCTAGTGAAATCTCAACATGACGTACATCTTTACTTGAGTCTCTACCGGTAATTTTTTGGACTACACTGAGCTCAGCTGAAAATGGATTTTGCTTCGTATATTGACTTGATGCTGCAGTAGGTACTCCAAATGGCATAGTCACAACATTGCCACCAGCACTTTGCTGTGCTTGCAATTGCGGTTCAAACACCGCTAATGCATCTGTAATCCACTGTTGTGCTTGCTCATCATAATCCACATCAAGATCTGCTCGAGGAAAGGCAACTTCAGCACCTAACTTAACTAAACGTTCTTCAAAATCAATGGCCGTTTGGCAGAAAAACTCGTAACTTGAATCACCCAAACCAATCACAGCTATTTGCGTACTGTCTAATTTAGGGGCCTTCTTACTGGCAATAAATGTATGTAGTGCTTCTGCATCCTCAGGAGGCTCTCCTTCTCCATAAGTCGATACCACCACCACTACAAACTTCTCTTTTTTCAATGCCGACGTTTTATAATCAGACATGCTTACTAGTTTAACCGCCAAGCCTCGTGATTCAGCTTGCTCTTTCAGCTGAGTAGCAACACCTTTCGCGTTACCTGTTTGTGAACCATATAATATGGTGAGTGGCAAAGCGTCGCCTGCTGGTGTAGCCGTTTGACCCACAACTCCACTTAATGCCGCTGTATTTGCATTTGCAGCCAAATACCCACTAACCCATGCCTGTTGAATAGGATTCAGTTCTGCAACCAAACCTTGTAGTTTTTGCACTTGCTCTTGTGTGAGCGGGCTTGCCGCAGCACTAAGTTGATTCAACAACATTAAAAATTCCCCGTAACCCTAAACTATTTTTTGCTTAGATTGCTCATCTACAACGCCCTTACACGATGTAAGGATTTATGAGTTGAAAGCATACGCATCTCTACGAGTAAGAAAAAGACGAAGATCTGCTTTGTTATTCCATTTGGTTATTAATAACGGAAAATTCCAACAAAAACAGCTTAAAAGAATTGTTTCAAATTAGGCAACTCTAAAGTTAACATGTGCTCAACAAGTTCTGTATAAAAATTGATCTTGTTTTACTTCTAAAAAACAATAACTCTTTAAACTAAATATAGAGAGAAAATAATGAAACACGGGAACAAAGCAGCTCTGTCGATCTTAGCTGCCACATTTGGACTAGTAACAAGTGGTCACGCGGCCGCAAATGTTGCTAACGGTAACTTCGAGTCTTGGCAACAAGGTAAACCAACACAATGGAGTACCATTGATAGTGGTATCTCTATCACAGAAAATAACACCACAGTTAAAAGTGGTGCTTCATCCGCTCAAGTGACAGTCACTACAGCATCGCAAAGCAATACGGACTTACTGCAGTCGGTTACGGTGAAAGCCGGCCAAACATATGATTTTAGTACGTGGGTATACCATACTGAAGGTAAGGTTAAAGCACGCCTTATTATCGATGGTTACCAAAACTATTCAGACCCATTTAATACCCAACAATGGCAAAAGTTAAGCTATCAATACACAGCCAATACAGACAAAGTGATTAATGTTGGCTTACGCTTTTACGATACCAGTGGCTTTGATGGGAATGAAATTGTTTACTTAGACGACTTTCAACCATCGGCAGCCACGCCACCACCGCCTAATGCATGTACAAAAAATACCTTAACGATAAAACTCACTACAGATAAATACGCGAGTGAAACAAGCTGGAAACTTAACACAGCACAAGGAAGTACCGTAGCAAGCGGTGCTGACTTTGCGAACAATACAACACATACTGAAACATTATGCGTTGCTGATGGATCATACAGCTTTGTTATTTCTGATAGCTATGGCGATGGAATTTGTTGTGAATTTGGCAATGGAGAATATTTACTAACGCATAACAATCAAACAATTGCTAGTGGATCTTCTTTTACAGATCAAAAAATACATAACTTCACACTCGGTAGTGATGGTGGTGATAATGGAGGGGGTACACCTGGCGATTATTATGCATCAACAACCGGTTTGACAGGGTATGCACTAAAAACTCAGTTACACACGATTATCCAAACACACAACTCACAAGGGTATAGCGCAATTTGGCAGTTCATAGATAAATCGGAAAGAGATAATTACTTTGAAAAAGATAACTCAGTACTCGACCGTTACTCTGAGAAACCTTCAGCCAATGATGCGTATAATTTTGTTGCCGTAACCAATCAATGCGGTTCATATCGAGGAGAAGGTGATTGTTATAATCGTGAGCACTCTTTTCCAAAAAGTTGGTTTGGCGGAAAAGTAGAGCCAATGAACTCTGACATTCACCATATATTTGCCACTGACGGCTTTGTTAACTCCAAACGCAGTAACTTTCCATTCGGCGAGGTTGCATCTGCGAGCTTTACCTCAACAAATGGCAGTAAAGTAGGTTCTGCAACCAGTACGTTAAACTACAATGGCACGGTATTTGAGCCAATAGATAAATTCAAAGGTGATTTTGCGCGGGTGTATTTCTATATAGCAACGCGCTATGAAAACACCATTGGGAGTTGGCAAAATAACACCACTTATAGCAACGCCGTTTTAGATGGCAGTACTGGACGTGTTTTTGAGCCCTGGGTTATTGCAATGCTACTACGCTGGCATCAACTTGATCCTGTCGATGATATTGAAACAGCTCGGAATCAAGCTGCCTATGAATTCCAAGGGAATCGTAACCCCTACGTGGACCACCCTGAATTCGTTTCCAAGATATGGTGATCACACTATGCCTTAGATAATAAGGCGCTGCTTTAGGGTCTGTTGATCTTTGCTGTTCTATTTTTGTTCTCTTTGAGCATGCTTTTATCGCGGCGCTTAATATGTGGCCTAGTTAATCTAAGCGAATATTAAGCAACAAAGAGAAAGGGGTGCTCAAAAGAACCGGTAGGCAGCGCTTGATTGGCTTTTCTACTATGTTATCGGCTGACTCACATGGAATTACCATGCTACGCAGCCTCTGCCTTGTATAAAAGCCAATCAAACTGCTGCAAAAATGAACCTGAAAGATCAATAACCCCTAATTATCTATAAAAAAACGGCCTAATCCTTTAGGCCGTAACCGACACTGCGGGGAATCTATCTTGGGTTAATCGTAACAGGTTTAATGGTCACCTTTGCATTACCACTGGCGCCCATATGAGCATCGTAGTGCTGCCCTTCAAATAAGGTATAAAATACATCAATATAATCATCATCATTGCTAAACCAATGCGCTGGCATCGCCTTTATCAATTGATTCGTTAATTGCGGAATAATGGCATATCCTTGTACATTCGCATCAGGAATAGCCCGCATAGCTTGCGTAACAATATCTAAAAAGGTGGTCGCTAATGTTTGATAGTTTGTATTATCATCTTGTTCCATTAACAATACATCTGCCGCTTGCCAACGATACCGATTCCAATGGATCAGGGTTTGATTTGGGGTATAATCACGACCATCATGGTCTAAGTACGGCATATCAACAATATCAAGTACAGGTTTATCACGACTTGGACTCACCCCAGTAACAATTGCATACACCTCCGCACTGCCTGAAATCCAAGGCTCTTCATCATCGTTTAAACGAATACGCTGTAAGTTACTGGTCGATAAGCTTTCTACATTAGAAGCTTGTTCGATATTTCTCGGCAAGGACCCCAGATCATTTAAAGTGAAGATATTCCGCATTATTGCCAACCCTTCACGCGCACTTTTCTTACTGTCTATTTCTACAATTAATACGGGACGAGTAGGCATTCTATGCGCATCTAATAAGTGCATGTTGCCATTTTGGTCATAGGCTTCAACATAAAGCCATGTTTTATCGTCACCTTTAGGCGCAAATGCAACTAATGGCGCAACCCCTTCAAGCCAGCTTTCAAACATCGAGCTGTCAGCAAGTCGCAATTGATAAATTGCATCATTGCTTAAAGTAAGACCCTTTAACCTTCTCGTATAATGAGATGCCAGACGTAATTTCTCTGCCGCAGTGCCTTGTAACAAACTTGAAGTTAATGGCACAGCTAAACGGTGCGGACTCATGATTGATGTTAATTTAGGGGTCAAAGATTCGACTTCTTTAGCAAGAAACTTAGATATATTACTTTTTATATCAACGACCTGATGTTCCCCATAAGAAAAAGCATCCACTTCGGGAAACAAAGTCGTTATTTTTTGATCCTGAATTTGTGATGAGTGGGCATTGAATCCAGCTGCAACCATTAAGGCCGGGAGCATTATTTTTGTTCTTAATTTCATCTTCCAATCCTATTATTATCCACGTGTGTTGGATATTGAAGATAAAACTAACAACAAAAAATATCAACAAATTAATACAAATTTAACAAAATAATTTACAAATGAACCGAGAGATAAAAACAAACCTATTATTTATTATAGGGTTATCGTGATTTATTGCGGTGAGATTATAGGTAGAGTTAAAGACCTAATTATGTTTAGGTCTTACACAACTGCAACATACTTTACTCTGCTGGGTACAGAGTGATTTCTATTCCTGCGCCAATCGCTGAAATACGTAATAAAGTATCGGCATGTAACGCTTGAGAATAGCATTTAGGTGACGTGCCTGAATTAAAGCCAATGTCAAAAGTACGCTTTGAACAAGACAACCACTGTTTCAATCCAGCTTTAGTACAAGACTCTATTAATTCACATAGATGGTTAATTGCTTTATCGGGACTAATCACATCAGCATTGGCTTCAATTCGTGCTAATTGACGATATTCATCTTTGTCATAGTGCAATATCACAGCATCTTTTTTAAGGTCACTCACTAATGCGCTAATGTCATGTTTAGATTCTAGCTCGAGATCCACGTTTAAAAACTGAATTTCTGACATGTTTTCTGATTTACCTTATGTAGTATAAAAATTAACGGTGCTGCAAGGTAAAGTGTAACCAAGTAACGCCATGCTGGCTATAACAAACTCACTCTGCGACAATTTAACGCAGTGACAGTACCTAAAATTACCGTAAACTGACATTATTGAAAACTCGACACTAGAATAGAGATGATCAAAAACTTATTGAAGCCTGCGCGTAAAATGCATAAATGGTTAGGGTATTTGCTTGCATTGCAAATTTTTGCATGGTTATTGGGTGGGCTTGTGATGAGTGCAATCCCATTAGAGAAAGTCCATGGCAAGCATTTAGCTAAACGCCATATAGATTCCCCCTTTTCTCGTCAACATTATACTGCTGACTTAAACTTACTTACAAACACCATGTCACAGCTCACATCTGTGTCATTTATTCATTTTCTTGATACACCCGTCATTAAAGCGATTGGTCAACAGACACAATGGTTTAACGGCATCAGTGGCAAAGTACTCGCGCAACCGATTGAGCAAGATATTCATAAACAGGCTTATTTACATTATTTGGGCAAAGGAAAAATAGCGTCATCACATTATTTTGCATCCGGACCAAGAGAAATCGGCTATAAAAAGCATGTCTGGCAAGTTACCTTCAATGATTGGCAAAATACAACCATTTACCTCAATGCCCACAGTGGTGAAATAATCACTATTAGAAGCAATATATGGCGTATTTTTGATTTTTTTTGGATGCTCCATATTATGGACTACGATGAAAGAGATGACTTTAACAACCCCTTATTAATCAGTTTCGCGACGATAAGTGTATTATTTTGCTTAACTGGCATGTTGCTTCTTTTTCAATCCCGCCCACGGAGGAAGCGCAACATACGTAAAGCCTCGTCGTAACACTCGGCACTCAGAGCTTATTTGTACAGGCGCAGGAACGTAACTAAGAAGATGTGAAAAGAGGGCTCAGCCTTCAATGTTCGGTTATCAATGTAACGCAACAAATATTGCTATTGACCATATTAGTTGCTAATTTCTACACATAGTAATGAAATTTGACCACTAGGTACTATTAATGAATTTTCACTCTTGTGCTATATTTTCTGTGGGCTTAAGTCTGTCTTTAATGTTACTAACCGGGTGTGGTGGTTCAGGTGGCAGTACAGCTGATAGTCCAGCACAAAATAGTACAACACCAAACAGTACCACACCGCCCGACGCAACTTGGCAATTTGGTCAATTTACTGCTGCTGAAAACTTTATTAATTACTGCTCGAATCCTAGAACAGGCATTGATCCTTATGAAAACCAGCCTTTTCCTGATCAAGCTGGCTCTATACAACATGAAAAAATGTGGCTACGTTCACTCACTCACTCAACCTATTTATGGTATGACGAAGTAGAAGATAATGATCCTAATAACTTTGACAGTGTGTCACAGTATTTTGATTCTTTAAAAACATTTCAAACTACCCCTTCAGGTAATCAAAAAGACCAATTTCATTTTACTCAAACTTACGATGCTTATAAAAAAGAATCTCAATCAGGCGTATCCTCTGGTTATGGGCTTCGTTGGGCTGCAATAAGTACTAAGCCCCCTAGAATATATCGCGTTGCATATATGCAAGATAACTCTCCCGCTGCCTTAGCAGGGTTTAAGCGCGGAGATACTATAGTCGCTATTAATAACATAGATATAAACTCAAATAACACAGAAGCACTCATTAATGGGCTCAGCCCAACTAACGGAAGCACTCACACATTTACAATCTCACGTTCCGGACAAACTGAGTCAATTGATATAGCGGTTACCGCAGGTGATATTGCCTTGTCCCCAGTGCAAAATGCTAAAACCTTTACTGCAGGAGAAAAAACGGTTGGTTATGTGCAATTCAATCAGTTTATCAGTGCTGGGCAAGCGGGCTTAATCTCGGCTTTCAACCAATTTAACAACGCCAATGTCAACGCGCTCGTCCTAGATATGCGTTATAACGGAGGTGGCCTTGTTGATATGGCAGCACAGCTTGGCTATATGGTCGCTGGGGCAAGTGATAGCACCTTTAGTCAAACCATTCACAATGATAAACAATCAGCAAAAAATCGCAGCGTTGGGTTTGAGCGAAGAATGATAAATTGGGATACGCTGCAGTACACTGATACAACCCTACCTAGCCTCAACTTAGATACCGTATATATCCTCAGCACTGCCAGCACCTGCTCAGCAAGTGAACTTATCATCAATGGACTACGCGGTATCGATGTTAATGTAGTACTTATTGGTTCGAAAACATGCGGTAAGCCATATGGTTTTACTCCCGCTCCAAATTGCGGCCAAGTTTATTACACAGTACAGTTTAAAAGTGCAAATGCGAAGGGATTCGGTGACTATGCGGATGGGTTCACGCCAATCGATGGTGACCTCGGTGCCACAGAAATAGGCTTAACGGCAAATGTATCAGGCTGCACTGTAGCGGATGATTTTACGCAGCCACTAGGTAACCCAAATGAAGCCCAATTACAGGCTGCATTAACACATATAGAAACAGGGGGTTGCCCTGTATCACTTGTTAATCGCCCTACTCAACAGAGCACCGCATCTAATCACAATAAAGGAGTTAGTTTAACGCTCCCCAATGCCATTTGGCAAAATAATACTATCTATACCATTATTAATGAGAAAAAATAATGGTATACGCAATAAAAGCCTCTTACTGTGCACTCGTTTTACTCTGTGTTGGGTGTGAGCAGACCCCAACACCTGACCCTCAGCCGGCCATAATAAAAAAGACCACAGTCCAGATGAAAAATGAATTGCAGCATGCAATCGTTACCCTCAAAGGGGGACTAACTCCGCGTTTGGCCGACAACGTATTTACTACTAGCAGCACGTTATTACTTGAAACAGTTAATAATCTAGCCAGTCCACTTCAGCATGCAATAATCGCCATGGATATGAGCAGTGTTTCTCGCTTTGAGTTACAAAAACGCGGTGAATTGTGTGTTCTATATTTCTCGAGAACACATAACTACGTACCTTTGGAAACCGTTGTGTGTGAACCGCTTCAGTTTGACTTAAAGTAATGCTTAAATACTCTGCATAATGCTTGCACTTTTGCGGTACGATGAACCGAAACATGTGTTACCAGCCAAAAATCTAGTGGCCAAGTTAGCTCCTCTTCTAATATTGGTTGAATACGATGAGATTGTTTAGCAATGTCATGCTGTAGCCCACCAATTCCTAAACCACTATAAATCGCGCGTGCGGCTTCGGCTGTTTCTGAAACTCGAATACATATTTGCGCCGGATCTATCTGTTTATCCACCCAATCAAAATATGGCACCATTGCATTAAACCCTGCAACCCCTGATACGAAATGATGCTGCGATAGTTCTGCTTTTGTCTGTGGTATGCCCATCCGTTTTATATAATCATCTGATGCATATAACCCCGCCGTCGTTGAACATAGGTGCTGGACTATATAATCTGGATCGCTCGGTTTATCTCCAGCTCGGATTGCGATATGGGCTTGACCATGATCTAAACGAAGTCGCCGTTGCTCCAAGATTATTTCTAACTGTACTTTTGGATGTTGCTTTTGAAATTCAAGGCATGCTGGGCTTAACATTTCCACAATACCGCTAACCGTTGTCAGTAATAATCGGCCACTCAAAGTCGTATCTGCAGCAACAATTTTATGATGCAACTGGCCCAGTGTATCTTCAATAGCCGTACCTGCTTGCAATAACTGCTGACCAGCCTCTGTCACCTGATACCCGCGAGCATGTCGATGGAACAATCGTGTGTTGAGCTGGGATTCTAGCTGATTAATACGTCGCAATACCGTACTGTGGTGAATACTTAAGACTTGAGCTGCCGCGGTCAATGTACCTTTACAAGCCACAATGTATGCAATATGAATATCTTGCCAATCTTCGATTTTACCCATTATATAGAATCACTATTTATTTAATTCCTGAATATGATACATTCTCGAGTTATGACTTTTTACTTATTTCGTCACGATTGATACATAATTACCTATCTAAAACTAGGACTTTATCCAGAATGGATACTACAAGAAACTATCAGCAAGACACGCATATTTCACCACAATTACCTCATGCTTTTTATTGCTGTACATTTTCAGTCGAGCATTATAATGATAGCCAATTCTCTCTCCATGGAGTGAGTTTTCCAGAGAAACTGAAAAATGCTGTTGCCAAGCGTCGTGCTGAATTTTTAGCTGGCCGTATATGCGCAAAGCATACACTTGAAAAAGCAGGTGTGCGTAACTTTCCGTTACTAAGTGGAGAAGACAGAGCGCCAATTTGGCCATCTCATATTACAGGAAGCATAACCCACACACGTCATATTGCTATGGCTGTAACCACTTCAAACAGTGATGTACTTGGTATTGGTATTGATATAGAACGGCTAATGGATTCAGAGCAAGAGCAAAAGCTAAAATCACAAATTCTTCATCCTGCAGAGTCAGCCATATTTTCACGTTTGAATGAGCACACAAACCACCCTCTAACCCTCATATTCTCTGCGAAAGAGAGTATCTTTAAGGCCTTATATCCGAGTGTAGGGAAGTTTTTTGGGTTTGAAGCGGCTAAATTAGTCACATTTACTGCTAATGAACTAGAGTTTAGCATCACTGAAACATTGTCAGAAACCGTGCCTCAACATACCGTTGTTAAAGTGCTTTACCAAACCACCTCTGAATTTGTATTTACTGAATGTGAATTTAGAGCCTACCGATAAAGCACAAAAAACCAGTCCTAATTAGACTGGTTTTTTAGAATGGGCATTACATTACTGACGCTTAACTTTTACACGCTCTGTTGTTGTAATTGCAGCTTCAACACGACGATTCTGCGCATGCGCAGCGAGCGTATTCGCGGTGTTCAGTAACCGTTCTTCACCATAACCAATTGTTGATATACGCTGAGCATCAATGCCTTTAGCTACCAGCTGTTTTGCAACGCGGTCGGCACGCTTTTTCGATAATACTTGATTATACTTTGCATCTCCTACAATGGATGCATGACCTTCAAGTACAACTGCTGCGTCTTGATGCTTATTCAGAAATGCGACAACTTCATCAATGTCATTCAGATAATCTGATGATACAGATGAGTTATCATGAGGAAAACGCACTAACAACTTCACGTTTACCGTTTTCTCTTCATACTTACTACAACCGTTAGCATCAACCGCATCCATCATCGGAGTATTACTACAACGATCTCTTGAGTCGAGCACGCCATCCTTGTCTGAATCTTTCTTAGTAACAACGGGCGCTTTCACTGGTGCCGGCGCTGCTTCAACTTTTGGAGCTGCTTTAGTTGTGCCAAAGAAATAGTTAATACCTAGCTTCGCCCCCACATCCACATAGCTTCGCTCTAAGCCTTGATATACTGACGTCTCTGCATTCACAAATAAATTATCACTAAAGTGATGACGGTAGCCAGCTCCTACATTTGCAAACGTATTACTATCAAATACATCTACTGATTTAATACCAAATATCCCGTAAAATGGGCCGCCATCAAAGTGATATAAAGCATCTAAACCAAAACGTTCACCATCTTGTGAGCCCGTACTCGCACCAGATAAATCAAAATCCATATCGGCATACTCGAAACGCGCACTCCAGTAGTCATTAAAGCGATAGCCTAACTCAGCTCCCCAACCCATAGAGTCGTCAACATTTACGCCGCCAGTGTTTGCCCCTAGCGTGTTTTCCCAACTCGCATCGTAATAATCGCCAAACACTCCAAAGTGTATACCTTCTGAATGCTCTTTAGCCGATACTGACGATGCAGCAGTCATTGCAATTATTAAACTAATATATTTAAGTTTCATCATTTCTTCCCGTATTTCATCAACGTGAGCGCAGATCGCCCTTCAATTTGGCTTTATAATAGTAGAACATTTCTTAATCTTTACTTAACATTTAAAGATAATATATTCCTAATACAATTATCCTATCTGACGACCAAATAATGTCTTGTAGAGCCCCTGTTCTGCTGAAAGTGCTTCATGACTTCCTGACTGAGAAACTCGGCCATCATCTAAAACGTAAATAAGGTCTGCTTGTCGTATGGCACTCAATCGATGGGCAATAATCAATGTGGTCCGGTTCGATAAAAAATCTTGTAGATTACGGTGAACTTTACTTTCAGTTTCTATATCTAGCGCTGAGGTTGCTTCATCTAAAATAACAACTTTAGGGTTTGCTAATACCATTCTTGCTATGGCAAGCCGTTGTTTTTGTCCGCCAGATAATCTCACCCCATTACGCCCAACTCTCGCGTCAAGACCATTATCTAAAACTCTGATAGTGTCATCCAATTCAGACACCTTTAGCGCTTGCCACATCTCCTGCTCAGTATGCTCTCTTCCCATCGTCAAATTTTCCCGCACGGTTGCATTGAACAAAATAGGTTGTTGTAATACCGTCGCTATATTCTCCCGTACTGTATGATAGCCAACATCCTCAATTGCGGTGTCGGCAATATATATTTGCCCTGATTGCTTTTCGTATAGCCCCAGTAGTAGCTGAACCAAGGTCGACTTCCCTCCTCCAGACACTGCAACAACCGCGACTTTTTTGCCTGCGGGAATATCCAAAGTCACGTTTTGCAATACTGGTTGCTCTTCGTTATAACCAAAGTCCACATTGCTAAAATGAATACCTACCTCTTGCCGCTCAAAGACTCTCGATTGCTTAGCAGGCGCTGCTCGCTCAGTAGCAAATGCAAATACTTGGTTGAGTCGTTGTAATGCGGCTGACGCTCCATAGTATGCGTACTGGATCCCCAATAATTCTTGCACAGGCCCCATCATGAACCATAAATATCCAAATACCGCAAAAATTTGTCCTACAGTGAGATCAGCAAACACCACCATAAGCATGGCTATAGCCCGGAAAACTTCAAAACCAAGTAAAAAGACTGTAAGGCTTAATCGACTTACTGCATCTGTTTTCCATTGTGATTGAATAGCAAAATACTTCAAGTCTGCTGCTGATTCCCTTACGTGTGAAAAATATGCACCTTCTCTGCGTACAGCTTTAAGCTGTGAAATTGCATCAAGCGTTTCCACCAAGGATGATTGAAATGCTTCGAATGCTGCATTTTCATCTTTTTTTAAGTGCTTGACCCGCTTACCAAACTGTCGTGAGAAATAAATAACCGCGGGGTTTAGTAACAAGATAGTCAACCCCAAAGTAAAATCAATCCATAGCAATACCGCCGCAGTCCCAATGATAGTCAGTAAACCAATAAGAAACCTTGATAAAGTTTGGCTTATAAATGTATCCAGCGTTTCAACATCAGTAATACACCGAGAACTAATCGCACCAGCTCCTTGTGTTTCATATTCTTTTAATTGCACTTGTGGTAAATGGTCGAGTAATTGCTCCCGAATCTTAAGGCTAATGTCTTTACCGATGAAGGTAAACTGTCTTGACTGAAGGACGCCTAATATCAGCGCTCCGAGTCGCATCAGCACCACGCCCAGCAAAACGACTAGAATATATGCCGTTGGTTGATGCCATTGAGCAGGTAAAAACTGATTTAAAAAAGCAATCGCAGCTCCAGGATGACCAAGCAGTACCTCGTCAACCAATAATGGCATCATTAATGGGATCGGCACACTTACCAAAGCGGCTAAAAAAGCAATGATATGAGCAGTGAACAACGGTTTCTTGTGCGCAATAACTTGCTGTCGTATATCCTGCCAACTGAGTGATTTTGTCATATCAGTCCTTACCAGTTACGTTCCACAGAATGTTTGATAACCCGTATCAGAGTTAGCTGTATGAACAAACTGATCTGGTACACGCTTATAATTGTAAGGCGAATTCAAAATGGGTAACCATTTAGTCAATAATGGGCTATGACCTAATTCATTAAACTCTGCGATGACTTTTTCAATGAGTTGATTTCGTGGTATCACTGATGGATTGGTTATTTTCATGCGTTGCAACACGTCACTTCGTTCATATTCACTCACTCGTAATTGCCATTTCACTATCCAACTATCAAGCTCACTAGGGACCAAAAATAACGCATCACTTTTTACTTCCATAGCATTGGTTAAGGCGGCAAATGTATTGGTGTAATCTAATTGCTTCGAATTCATTTCTGATAAAAGTTCTGACAGCAATTCATTATCGGAGTCTTGCCATACTAATATGCCAAGCTTGCTCGCCCACATATCTTGGTAGGCCTCATTAAACTCTGCGGAAAATTCGGCTATCGCAGCAGATAACATTTGTAATGCAGATTCTTCATCTGAGTCAATTAATGGCATTAATGACTCTGCTAACCGTGCACAATTCCAGTTTGCCATATTTGGCTGATTACCAAATGCGTATCGTCCTTGTTTATCTATAGAACTAAAAACCTGATTAAAGTCAAAACGCTCCATCATGGCACATGGTCCGTAATCTATTGTTTCTCCACTGACTAAAGTGTTGTCAGTGTTCATTACCCCATGTATAAAACCGACTCTCAACCAGTGAATCACAAGTTTAATTTGAGCACTACACACGGCTTTTAAAAACTCGATAACTCGTGTATTACCGCAACTCACTATATGTGGATAATGCCGCGCTATAGCATCGTCCATTAAGTTTCGTAATCCATTGGTATCGTTATGTACTGCTAGATACTGAAAAGAGCCCACTCTGATATGACTGCTTGCAATGCGGCTCACTATTGCTCCTGGCACAACGTCATTTCGTATAACGGATTGTCCCGTTGAGAAGACCGCTAGACAATGAGTTGTGGGTACATTTAATGCAGCCATTGCTTGGCTCATCACATACTCTCTCACTGCGGGTCCCAAAGCACACAACCCATCCCCTCCTCGTGAAAAAGGAGTTCTCCCAGAGCCCTTCAATTGAATATCAAATAATTGGCCATTAGAATCGGTAAAAGCCCCTAATAGATGAGCTCGGCCATCACCTAAGATTGGGTTAAAGTGCCCAAATTGATGACCTGAATAGGCCAGTGCAGTAGATGGGCTACACACGCTTTGTACACTGCCTGTTAATATTGCCTTCGCATCACTTTTCGCAACTGGAATATTCAAAGTATTAACTAATACCTCATTCCATAAAAGTAATTCTGCTGACCTTACGGTTGCGGGCTTGCTAGCAACCAAAAAATCGTCACTAATATTGTTGTACCGTTGAATTAACTCCATCACAAACTCTCTTATTCTGGTACTTGATTATCGCCAATGCTAAAGGCCACCAATTGACTTAAAGCTTGTAAAGACCAATCACTTTCATTTACCAAGGTATTAAAAAAAGCCTGGGCAGCCGCTAAAGATTTCTTACTTTGTAAACCCCCTTCTATAATCTCATGCGCTCGTAAGTACGCCTCCACATCTCGGCTGAGTAAAAAGGTATCTTTGCCCATAGCTCTTAGTGCGAAAGGGCCTGTATTACCGCCTAATCTGGCACCATGCTTTTTTAAATAGTCCCACAACCCAATTATATTATCCGTAGGCCACTGTGCAATGAAATGAGAAAATGACCCATGAGATTGCTGTATTTCGTGGATCATGTAGCAATTATCAGGAATTGTCTGAACCTTCTTATAGTTTCGAACAATGCGTTCATCTGCTGATTTTTGTTCTAAGACCTCAGGAGACATCATCAATAATTTATTGATCTCAAAGTCCCAAAACACTTCTCTAAAGCCATGCCATTTAGCGTTAATAACAGACCAATAAAAGCCACTTTGAAACACTTTTCGAGTGAACTCTTCTAGC
This sequence comes from Pseudoalteromonas sp. MMG013, assembly GCF_018100885.1. Taxonomy (NCBI): domain Bacteria; kingdom Pseudomonadati; phylum Pseudomonadota; class Gammaproteobacteria; order Alteromonadales; family Pseudoalteromonadaceae; genus Pseudoalteromonas; species Pseudoalteromonas sp. MMG013. Next base: position 35,930 of record NZ_JAGJEE010000044.1, read on the forward strand.
CATAAATCATCCTCAATCAACATCAAATCTGCTGCTGTAACTGGGCTATTGATTAATGACATAAGAACTTGTTCAGACCCTTTTCGTGCACAAGCCCTTTCATATATATTCGAAAACTTTTCCATTATTCTAAGTAACCCTATTTCGAAAACGTAAATGATTATCTATAGTTATAATAAAGCGTCTACAAGGCACCTTATGAGAATTCTGTTTAGCATTTTTCTATTTATTAGCTCAAATGTTCACAGTGAGCCGTATGCTAGGCAAATTAATATTACCACAGGTCAATGGCCACCCTATATTGATCAATCAAAAGAAGATCAAGGCTGCGTCGCTTCCTTGATACGAGATGCTTTTGCACTATACGATATAAAAACACGATTTGTTTTCATGCCATGGGAAAGAGCATATAAAGATGGCATGAAAAAGGAGTTCATTGGAAGTGCTTATTGGTATTTTAGCAAGCAACGCAGTGAAGATTATATATATACTAAACATGCTATTACTGAAGAAGTAAGTCGATTTTACCACCTGAGTAGTTTACCGCTAAAGTTAACACGCTACTCAGATTTGAAGCCATACACTTTACTACTCAATAAAGGACTGACGTACCCCGATGAATTACTTGAAGCGATTAGTGAACATAATATAAGAACGGTGGAGTCAACTTATACTGACAAGAATATTCCACTCCTTTTACGTAAGCGCGCTGACATTATGATCATGAATGAAAACACCGCTCAAGAATACAAACGTTCATTACCAGTATCAAAACGCTCTGCTATCACATCTCAAAAGAAGCCCGCATATATTAAACGAGGTTTTTTACTGATCAACAAAACACATCAACAATATGCTATTTTATTTGACCAAGCTCTGAGTACTCTATGGTCAAATAAAGATTACATTAAACACTACGAACAAAATTGTTCAAAGGTCAGTGTACTGACACACGCTCTAGAGTGATTTAATCATAGGATTCACTCTGCTATTTTAAGGCGTGCTTGAATCTAAAGGACCGTGTCACTTATCTAAACTTACTTTAGAGTATTCATAGCTCGCTTCCACTACGTTTAATTTCTTATATCAGTGATTACAATTTAAATATAGGTCCTAACATACATCAAGAAGACGGCCGGTAAAGTGAGGTTATAAGATCAGATTTGCGTAACCCTAACTACAGCAATAAGTAAATACACCATAAGAATGTAGTCTCCCTGAGCTTGTATATAGACTCCACCTAGTTTGACAACATGTTTTTTAAAATTTAAAGATACTTGCGTATATGCGGTTTCTTTTGAGAGAGCTACTCTCTAACCTTTGATGTATTCGCGCCTTCTGCCCTAAGCGTTCCATTAGTGTATTATCACTTAAAGTTCTGACAGGTTTTCAGAAGGTTGCTCTTACCGTTTTAATTACATTATTGTCGATCTTTTTAATCGATACTTTTAAATCATTTCCGGTTGGTAACTGGTCCCTCTTTTTAACATTGCCCAAGCCGTTCTAATGTTTTTATTCACAAGTGCTATACACGCCCGCTTCCCCCTGAACGAACAACCAACTTTAATAGCCACTGCTGTTTCAATGATGCGTTGGCACTGCTCATTTTGAGAAGCAAGCTGCTCTATATTTTTAGTTGCTCGTTTTAACGATGCCTCTACCTGCATGTATTGAGCTTTTAAGATATTAAGCAATGGCGATAATATTTCTGGTAAATCATTGCGTTCAATTAATACCAATCTGCTTAAGTATGTGATCTAATATATGTACACGGATTAAAGCATGCTCACTTATATGGATTTAGATACATCTAGAAAACTTTTAGCACTATCTCGAAGAGAATCAAATGCCAGAAAGCGTATTCGATTACTCGCAGTATCCTTATTTTTAGAAGGTGAAAACCGATCCAATATTGCCAAACGTTTGAATACTGCGAGAAGCAGTGTTAATAAGTGGGTATCAAACTACTTAATAAGTGGGTATCAAGCAGT
>NZ_JAGJEE010000045.1:0-34696 GCF_018100885.1 Pseudoalteromonas sp. MMG013
CTTCACATTGGCATATCTAATAAATATTAACTAGAGTTACGCTCAAAGCGATTTTGGCAAATGCCATTTGAGTACCTTTCTGATTTTGTACATCTAAATTCTAACGCACGTTCTAATTCACCGAATAATCGGATTCCACTACCAAGTAATATTGGTATTGTTGTAATTATAAGCTCATCAACCAAGTCTTCTTTTAAAAAGCTCTGAACAGTCAAGCCACCATCTATATATAAGTTGTTGTATCCTTTTTTCTTTAATTCGTTATTGATACTCTTTATATCTCCTTTAACTAAAAATGCTTTTCCTTCTAATTTATCTGGCACTTTCTTTAGTGATTTGCTTAATACGAAAACAGGTTTGCTGTAAGGCCATTCGATATCCATATTTGCAACCAACTCCATCGTGTTGCGACCCATAACTAAGGCATCGATACTTTCCATATGAGCCTGATAACCCATATCGATATTATCTGGATTAGGAATAGTCTCTAACCAATCAATTTCATTATTTTTTCCTGCGATGTAACCATCAAGGCTTGTAGCTATAAATACTTTATTGGACATAAATACCTCTATTATCTTAATTTACCTTTATTCTACGGTGTAGAATATTGTAGTATTATTCTACACCGTAGAAATTCAAAGTAAAGTATATAGATTTTTATATGAAGCAACCCGAAACTAGAAGAGGACGCCCCTCCAAAGAAAAAAACATCCTTAGTCCCGAGTTAATAGTAAGTAAAGCCAAGTGTATGATGGCTGGCACTGGGAAAGTTCCTAGTATGAGGGCCATTTCGAAAGAATTGAATGTCGATCCTATGGCTTTATATTATTACTTTAATAACAAAAACATTTTACTGGAGGGTGTTGCCAAGTCACTAATGTCTGAAATATATGTACCTAGCGGAAAACTAGATTGGAAACAGGAACTAAAAGAGCTTTCAAAAAGCTATTTAGCAATTCTCCAAAAATATGATGGCTTATTAAAGACTCTTCTATCAATGTCTTCAAACAGTCCTGCTGATGTATTTATAAGTAGATTTAATTTAATTGTTAACCCATTAAAGCTAAGAAGCGATCAAGAAAAAGCTTTTCTTGATCTATTAGTTGACTATCTCCATGGTTTTTCTATGGCACTAGCATGTGACTCAACAGGTGAGTTGACAATAGACCATGCCGATAACTCCCTAGGCTTTTTATTCAAAGGGGTGTAGGTATACAGAATTAGTAAAAATATATATGTCCGCTTCTCGCTCATAACTGTCTCATGGTTAAAACTTAATTAAGTTGTTTTAAATAGAGCAAGCTAACCACCTTTTGGTGGTTTTTTTGTGCCTGCAATCCAGATGGATTCTCACCCAGCGCGCCGTTATACCCACGCCTGCGCGCTTTATGCGTTGAAAATAATGCAGTTACGCAAGTCCTCAATTATAAGCAATAGCTGGGGCTGTAGACCGGTATCTATGACTAATTAGCAACGCAAAAAAACGCAAAAGTAAGGAGCCTATGCAACAAGCAAAAGCTAGATGGTTCTTCCAGTGAACAGGGGAGGGCTTCGGAAAAAGGTAACATTGGTTATGTGGTGGTTTTGTAAGCATTAACGTTATGATTTTAAATAGAAAAAAAGGTAACCATTAAAAGGTAATTTTAGGTAACCTAAAAGGTAACATTTGCTTATATGTTTGAAATTTATGAGATTTTAATAATGAAGATATTACTATTTAAAAAGGTAACATAGTTACTATTTAGTTACCATAAATGTTACCTTTTTTGCTTTCAAGAAAGGCATTAAAAATCAATGGTTTATAAAGTGATTTTGAAAAAGGTTACCAATGTTACCTTTTTCCGAAGCCCCCCCTGACTCATGGAGCTCTATATAAGCGGATGGAAAATATACATTACTTACTGCAGGTAACTCTGCTGTTATGAGGCTCATGGCCACAACTAAATTGCAGTGTATTAATAAGTGTTTTTTTGCTGAGGTTTTGCAGTTATTTTGCAGGTGGGCTTTTTTGGTCTTGCTAAATCACTCTAAAAATCTATATAAATTAAAGGATTAGCTGGTCGGTATGGCAGGATTTGAACCTGCGACCCCTGACACCCCATAACGACGAAAATGTAAAGGTTATCTCTATGTTTTAATTACCCTTTATAGGTTTTTTGATGACTATTTAAATTTTCAAAAATCCGTTTTTCGGTTCAATGAAATCAAGGGGTTAGGAAGGGGTTTTGCACGAACTATAGAATGCAAATTCAGTCAAAATTAATTGCGATATTGTTGGAGCAGGCTTTGTAAGCTCTAAGTACCATATTCTTGAACAATCACTTGATTGCCTGATTGTGTCACATCTTGTTACTATATTTATTCGTTACGCTTTGGTGAAGTTCTAGAAGGTAGAGCTCTACATCTGCTAAAACATCAATAATGAATTGTGACTTGATGAAAATAAAACTGTCACCAATAAGGTCTAAATTTATATCATTTCTAACTATGTCCAAAAGTTTGTTCTTATTGCTTTCCCTAAGTAAATTTGTATCACCAGTACCATGCATGATGCAATTTCGAACGGCATTTAATTTTAGTATTTTATTCCATGCATTACTTGGTTTTTTTGCATTAATATCAGTTAGTTTATTAATATAATTCACGCATCTAGTGATGCCACTTCCATTTAAGTCTGTAACAGAGATGGGTAAAAGAAGATGATTTTCAATATCAGAGCAAGTTTTCTGTAAACTGATTTCTAAGTAAGCATAAATTGCTAAGACTGTTGAGTAACGGTGCATCCTGATATGAACATATTCAATCTCTTGGATCCAGAACCTGTGATCTGATTGGTGCTCCTCGCCAAACTGATTTCTACCGAAGTATGACTCTTCCGTTTCCGCCATTGATTCTAAAGTTAGCACTTCAGTATTAAATAAATTTTCAACCTTATCGTGGTGAGATCTTAAATAATTAAATTTAGTTTTTATAGATTGTGAATTAACAGGAGCCTGTTCATAAGCGATAAAAGGAATAAAAGACTTAAATTTCATAGAGAACACCGTTGCTTAATAACAACTTAAGTTAATGTTTAGTAAATAGAAACCCTTATACAATAAACTATGTGGTTTTCTCAAGCAATAAAGTGATTTGAATTTGCATCATAAGTTGCTTTATCTCGACCTTATCTCAGCAAATGGCACTTCTACCCACTCAACGTGGTTTTGTGTGTAGATTTTCGTACTTTTGGCGTCTGTGTGCGCCATTCTTGATTGTGGATCTACCCCTTGGCTATCGAATATGTGGGCTGCTAGTGCACGAATTTCGTGAAAAGTAGGGCGCTTTTCTGGCTCTAAGTGCTCACAACACCCAACTTCGTCACGTACCTTTGAGAAAGTGCGGCTTATGTAGTCGGGGGTTAACTGTGTGACGTGATCTACTTCTTTACTGAGCTTAACTTTGCTTTTTGCGGGTAACCGGTGAACAACATAGTCACTTAACAAACTGTCTCGGCTTCTTTCTATAATTTGCTTAATCTCTTCACCAATGGGTATGGCCACATGGGCCGCTTCTTTTTGCGCTACCTTTTGACGGTGAATATATAAGGTGCCGTACACCTTACCATGCTCGGTCTCTTTAGGTTCTTTCAACCAAACACAGCCACAGGTTTTTTTATTGGGCTTTTTAATTTTATATTTAATGCGAGATATTTCTAAGCGTGCATGGGTTGTCTGCAGAGAAAGCGCCATTGCGGTTTGCAGCCATAAAGGTGCAGCTGTATAAATGGCGTCGTACCATTCTTTTTTAAGCCGACTACGTTGTTTGGCATCGAGGCGGCGTTTCTTTTTAAGTGAAGCTGGGTTACTCGGCATTAAGCTTTCGTCTACTGCGTATGAAAACAGTTTTTTGAGCCAGGCAACTTTACGGTTTTGAACATTGGCACTTGAGTCAGCATGGTACTGAACTAAGTAATCGTTTACGTGTTGCAGGTTTATGTGTGAACCAGATATATGTGCAAAAAACTCAGAGGTGCGGTTGGCATCGTTTTCCATGGTTTTTGCCAAGTCTTCACTGGGTTGCTCGTCTATCATAATGCGATTGAGCAGTCTGGGCACATGCTCAGCAAAAGGCTGTTCATCTACGAACGTACCATAGTTAAGTAAATCATCTACCTTTAGCGCGACCTTTGGCCGCGCTATACGGTTATATTCTCTGGCGATAGAAACGGCCACGTTACGATCAGTACCTAATGACTTAAATTTGCCATTCACCAGTTTAATACGATAAATACCGCGCTGAGCATAATAATAAAGATGCTCGGGTAGCATTTCACCTTTTTTGCTTCTAGGTCTTGGCGTCATTCGATCTCTTCCTCTTAACCTTTCAATAAACTATTAACTGCAGAGCTTACTTGTGAATTTAACCCTGCTTTTTCAGTGTCAAAAATGAAGGCTGCGCCATCGATAATACGGCCTTCAACTACACCGTTTTCAACCCATTGACGCAATGTTCTAGCGGTTGGTATTGAACCTGGAGTAAATTCACGTTTGGCCCACTGGCTGGCTCTCATTAATTTTCCGCTCATAGTTGATCTCCTATTTCAAATACCCAACACTTAACCGCTGAGGGCTTTCGTGCTAATGGGTTTTCATTATTAATTCTTGCGTTAACTGCGCTGTTTACTGTTTGTTGACCTAAGAACTTACGAGTGCGGCACGATTTAAGTAAACGCTTCAAGTCGGTTAAAGGGGGAACGTATTGTCTACGTTCTGTCGCTATTTCTGTAAAATGATTTAGGTTTACGGCAATTTTTGATGGGTCGCGATGATGATCAACTACACGTAAGCTTTCGCCATCGCCTTCTAAGAAGTCGAATACATCCCAAAATTCTTGCACCAAAGGGTGCTCCGCACTAATGGCTTTTTGGCGTTCTACGGCCATAGTGCTCAGCATGTTATAAGTTGCTTCAACTTGTTGGGGGTTAATGCTGGTTACCAGGGCAACGGCATCAATAAGCGCGCATAGCTGCGCATGGTTTTTAACAATACGCACGTTTTTAATATCAGGGTGTTTACTTAGCCACTGTTCATGAAACTTAAATCGCTCGTTAAAGCATTCAAGCACTTGCTTTTCATGCATGGCGGCTTTGAGTAAAAAGCCCGATACGTCATCTACATCAACCCGTTCAAGCCATTCTGCCGCTTCTTTGGTTTTGGCTGTTTGGCCTTTTCGGTCTGTCATTACATGAATAATACGTTGTAATACGGCTTCAGACGCTTGCACTACGGCATTTTGTGCAATCACAATTGACCCTCGAAAGGGCGGTTCGTACGTTTCATTGCCTTGGCTGCGTATACCTCGGGCGCGAACACTACGGCCGTTGTATGCGGTTTTAAGCTCGTCCCAGTCAAATCCTTTTTGTTTTGCGTCTTTGGTGTCGCCTCGGTCACCTTCAATAAGTACCACAGGTAAATTTGATACTTGCGCAAAGTTACGGGCACGCGCGGCGAGGGTAGACTTACTCGGGTCAAAGCCTTCGTAGTCGTTGCGGCCAGCGAGTTTCCATAAGAACTCAAGCAAAGTAGATTTACCAGTACCAGGTTCGCCCACAATCTCTAAGAACGGGTAGGTTTTATGTGTTTTACGTATTTGTTCGGCAAAAAAGCTCCCAAACCAGAAAGCCAAAGCCACAAAGCCTTTGGCGTCAAATGCTTGCCAAAGTGTATGTTCCCAGTCGGGGCTTATTTTATTAACTTCGTGATTAAGGCTTAACTCAATAGACTGCAGTGTTTTAATACTTAATTTATTGATATCAAAAAAGTCTTCGTCATTTAACTGATACAGCCTGCCATCTTTTACCGCGACATTGTTGTAAACATAACACGCATGCTCTTTGCTGTAGCCCACAAAGTCAGTGGTTTGTACGCGCTTAATGTTATACAACTGCTGGCTCATTAGTTTATCAAGCTGAGGTGTTTGGCCATTGAACACCGCACCTGGTGCAATGCCTAGCAAGCGCTTTTTAAATTCAGCGCCCGAACTCAGTTGGCTACCCGAAAACGTATTTTTAACACTAGGACTATCGTGCGGAAAATCTACTCTAAAGTAATACCAACTTTCGTCTGTTAGCTTGTTCTCTTGATAATACAGCGCCTGCGGGTAGCATTTTGATAGTTCTTGAATACAGCCCGACTCTTTTAAGGCACGCTCTTTTATAACCTCTTCAGATAGTTTTTCATCTTCACGTTCTGCACATTCAATCACCTGATTAAACGCTTTATGGTACCTGTCTAAATCAATTTTGAACCAAAATAAGCTGCTATTAAATGCAAACGGAAACTCTTTATTGCCTTTTTTGTTGTGCATTAAAATGGCTTTTTCAATGGCGCTTGAAGCAATGAGCAACTGGCCATAGTATTTGCAGTTATCTAATTGGTGTTTTGTGAGTCGGTCACGTTGATAAAGCTCGTTCCAATCAAGCTTTACTTTGCCTTTGGGTGGTTGCGCGGCGCTTGCTTCCCAGCCTAATTTACGGGCACGTTTAACAAACTTTTTAGTGAATGATTCGCCGGCGTTGCCATCGTCTAAAGCAAAAACTAGCTTAGGCTTTTTCTTGCTAGCGAGTTCTGCTTCTAATGTTTTTAATGCATGATCAGGAAAGTTATTACAGCTCATTAAACTAACCGCATTAATACCAGCATGTATTAAAGCAATGGCATCAAAAATACCTTCGGTTAACCACAGCTCTTTACCAGACCAAGCTTTTATATCTGCATCGGGTGCTTGCCACCATTGGCCGTTATATTTACCAACAAAATTGGCTTTCATTTTACCAAAGCGTTGGGGCTTATCTATAAAGCGCTCCCATGTTGCACCCCCAGGTAATTCAAACTTTACCGTAGCTGTGCCAATTTGGCGTTGGCCGCAGTAATAGGCGCCTTGGGTATACCAGTCTTTAATTTTACTTGGTGTAAAACCTCGGCCATGCTGCATATAGGCATCGGCGGCCGCGCTTGGGTTTTCGACTATTTGGTTATTTTGCTGCGTTTTTTGAGGAAAGCGGTCGCTCCACGATTCAAATAAATCGGGGTAAATGTCTTTAATATGAAATTCATCACCACATTTATTTAAACGGCCACAGCGCAGCACCCAAGGGTGCTTGCTGTTGGCGTAGAGCTCTTTTTTACCACAGCTAGGGCATACGCCTTGCTGCATAAACTCACTACCTGTTTGCTTAAAACCATAGTCGTTCAATAAGCGAGGAATTACCTCGCTATGAAGCTCGGGGTACATCAGACTCGCCCCTGATTGCTTTGATTAAACTGCGGCAGGTTTCCTTCTTTTAACAATAAGCGCGCGGCTGCAACGGTGGCATCCCATGCAATGGTGCCTATGGGGCTGTCGAATGTTTTGGGGTAGTCGTGGTTTTGTTGGCACTGAGCCATGATGGCAAGGCAGTCGGCTAATGCGGCAGATAAACGGGTGTGCTGTTCTTTTAATGTGTTCACATAGGTTATGGCGGGGGCGTTACCAACTAAAATATGGTCGTGATTGGTTACCGTCAGTTTGCGCAAATTGTTACTATGGGCAAAACGGTGCAGTTTTTCTTTTAGTGTAGGCGGTAAAGTAGGGGTAGCACCCAGGTCTGTGGGGGTGGCTAAGCGTACATCAGTACAAGTAACGGGGCCTTCAAGGCAACTGTTTCTTACTGCAATTTCGGCGGCTGTGTCACTGGCGCTTGAGCTGCATATCGTTGAATGTGTTACGCCGCTGTCGTCTGTTAGCGTACAAACGTATTTTTTAAATGGTTTGCCTTCCCAATAAAGGGCTGCGTCAAAGTTGTTGTTTTCATTTGAGTTTACGAGTTGTTTGTTCATAGCACTTCTCCTTGTGGCAGTTCAGCAACATCAATGGTGTGTTCAAGGTTAAATACCCAACATTTAAGTACTTTGCCACTCAATTGGGTGCTATTGACGTTGTGACTAGCAGCAATCAACCGTGGTGATTGGCGTAGTGCACGGGTTAAAGTGCGGCCTTTAACCATAGGAACATTATGCTTTTCACACAGCATTAGAAAGGTATCAAGATGTACTGCCAGTTGAGTTTTAGGGGCATGCTGGTTAAAGAGCTCGCCTTTTTGCTCTAAATAACAAATGGCGTTAAAAAAGGCCTCTATAATTTCTTGGCTGTCATCAGCTACGCCAGACAGAATGAGTGATTCTAATGGTGGAGTGGTAGTACCTAACCAACCGCGAACTGCTTGTAAGTCTTGATACAACATGTCGCGAATAAAAGGCTCAGCGGTTTTACTGATGTCGCTAATCAATTTATGGCTATAGCGCTGCAGTTCTACCTGCTTGTTGAGTGAAATGCCATCACTCTTATAAGCACCTGTTTTTCTAATGCTGGGCAAAACCTCAGAGGTCACCCATTTTTTGAATTTTTTAGCTGAAGGTTTACGGCTGGTCAAGATTAACGAATAGACACCCGATTCGTTAATACAATTCATTTCCTGTTTCCCACCAAGGGTGTCCATACTATGGACACCCTTTTCATCTTCATCTAAACGTTCAACAACATTTCGCGAATTGGCAATTTGCAAAGCAGCACAAACATCGTTAGCAACGAACCAAATGTTATTGTTGCTATCTGTCACCACGCGAACGCTCGATAATTTTTCATCTTGCTCAAAAGCGAAGAGTTGCGGTTTAGTTTGCATGTTCATTACACACCCGCCTTAGCAGCGCTGCAGCGAATAAAAACAAGGGGGAGGCCGTTTAGTTGTGCACGGGCTTGGGCTTCGGTATTGGCCACTGTGCTCACAGTACGAATGCGGTTGAGTTGTGCCAGTGTTTGATTGCGTGTAGCAACAAGGAATGTATAAATCATGGTTGTTGTTTCCATAAATAACTTAATATTTATGGTGGATCGGGTAGCCGCAAAGCAGTGTCTAACAACCGAAGACACAGTGGGGGCGTTTTCTTTGGCTCCCGACCCATGCCCCCATATACAGCGTAAAAATGCATGTATCAGCGAATTACGCTGATATGGAAGAATGTGGTACATCAAATTATCGGTTGTTATTCTCACTGCCAGTGGGTGCTTAATCCACCTGCATGGTTGTTCCTTGCTTAAGGGAACGGGTGAAAGTATGGCATTGCATATTTGGTTGTGCAAGCTGTTTTTTGTGACTATTGTCATATTTTAAAGCTTCCTTGTTATTTTTATTCTTGTGAGCGTTCTAGCTGGCGTGTTTATTACGTTGGCTTTGGCACCATTTGGCACGGGTGCTCATTGGTAAGTTAACACTGGGGTTTGGGTTAGCGCTGGGGGTAATGGTGCGCACAACTTCTTCTAATGTGGCAAACACGTGATTGCATGCTTCATTTTCACAGCGATACACTTTCTCGCGGGTGTAGGTGCTTTTAATTTCTGTTCTACGTTGTTTTGCTCTATGTCCACAGTGGGGGCAGTCGATGCCTTGGCCGTTTTTTGGTTTCATTACGCTGCCCCTTTTAGCTCATGCTTATATTGCGCTGGTAAGGCGTCGATGATCTTTTGCGCATTGTCGTGCCAAAGTTGACGACTCGGATTGCTGATAAATTTTAAAATGAGGTTGTAGTTCAGGTCATTAGATTTGCAAAAGTCCATGAGTTGGCCGCGTGTATTGTGCATTTTAATGAGCGCATGGCGTATTTGGTCAGTGGTCATAGCGTTGCCTTAATGTGTTTATCATCCTAGATTGGTGTTAATTAAAGCGACAAATATGCCTTTGGTCAATATTTATATGATAATTGTCATATATTAACTGTTTTTAAGTTGAAATAACTGCTGGTTTTCGCTTTTTTTAACCCCAAGGTGTGAGTGTTTTTGTATTGCTGCTTGAATTTATTTTTGGATTTTTGTTATTAATGTTTGTTTTACGAACTTAAATAGCACTATAATCGTTTAAAACATGACTATAGGCACATTTTATATATGAACGCGAAAGATGTTTTTGTTGATAATATGGTTACAGTACTAGATAAAAGTAAAGTGAAGGATCTAGTTCGCCAAGCGAATGAGCAGGGTGTGGCTATTGATTACACATATTTTATGGATGTGCGCCGTGGTTCTCGTAACCCAAGCGCAGATAAGTCAGAACAGATAGTCACAGTACTTCGTTTGTTGCCAGGTTACGACTGGATAGAGCATTGGATGTTTTTTGTGCCTGAATATTTTAAACAACATTCAAGTAATGTGTTGGAGTCAAAACAGTCACCTGAACATGATACGTCTCAGTTGGTTAATGAATTGTTGGTGATGGCGTGCCGGTTTAAAATCATTAAACTTGAACAGCTTCAATTTGAGCAAATGCAAGAGCTAGCTCAGTTTATTATTCAACAAAAAAACCCAGATAAATCAGATGCACAGTTATCTTTAACAGGATCGGATTCTTAATTACTTAGCTATTTTTAATTTCGTTGGCACATGATTAGCTGCTGGTTTGATTATGCTTACGGTGTTAGTTGCTTCTATATTCGTTAAGCTTTCCACGTATGCCTTTAGTGCTTCTTCATAGTCTTCATCTGCTCGTATTTTTGCATAATTATTAGGCATTTGCCTAGCAGCATATGATTGCATGCAGAGCTTGTGGGCACGTGGAGCCTGTGCCAGTTGCAGGGGCTCTTCAGTGACTTGTAACTTTGTAAATGCCCTTAAACTTTTGATTGATACCACTAGACAAATAAAAATAACAAACAGGGTATATATGATCATGATAACTCCCTATGCTGTTTATGTTTGGCATGAATTGTTTTTAAGAACCAAACTATGGCCATAAGTGGTACTGAAAATTGTATGGCAGGTACACAAAATTTATAAATATCAATTAGCGAATTTGTTTCTAATACCAAACGATCTACGTAACGTGCTGCTTGCAAAAAGAGTAACGTAATAAAGCTTGTCGCAATAAAAACGCTAAGTTTACTCGCTGCTATGTTGAGGTGCTTATGAATTATAAATAAAAGAGCAATGCAAACAGTATCGAAAATTATCCATGTTACATACCACACATGTTGAGAAGTTAAGTTGTCTTCAATTGCTACAATGATAGGGGCGAGTCTGGCCATTATCAGTTCAGCGACTATCCATACGACTAATGAAATCAATGAAGACTTATCTAATCGTAAAAAGATAGCAGCAAGTATGAGTAAAATGGTAATTACCCATACGTAGTTTGCAATTTCAACAATATAGTTTCCCAACGTATACTCCTTAATATCCTTGTTATTTACGGCTCGTTACCAAGGCCATTTCTTAAAACTGGTTTAGGTTTTTTACTTAAACTATTGCTTTGAGTTAACGAAGGCTCGTTACCAAGGCCATTACCGCCTCTGACATTTTGAGCTACTTTAAGGACCTTAGCTTCATTCCATTCACTCAATGAAAGTGCCTGCTTTGCGATTGTCATAATTTTTCCCTTTGCTTTTAGTAGTTTGACACCTCTTTATTGAGGCGAGGTTATAAATCATGACTATTTTACAACCGGTTGTTATTAAAGCAATTTTATTAACCTCTAAATATACATTTATTTTTTAACCTTTAATAGTTTTTTAAACAATATTTTAACAATGAAAGGGTGTTTGTATTGATAAAGGCGCATTAAAGTAGGGCTTACCAGTGTTTGACTAATAGGTAAGTATTTAACGTATGTTACTTTTTAGCGCGTAATATCATCATTATGACTCTGTTACTGTGGCTTGCTCAGTGTGTTTAATTTCAAGCGCGAGAGATGATACGTAACCCGTGCTATTTAGAGTGTGGGTGACTTGTACCAGTATCCACTTACTGTTGTCGATTTGGGTTTTAAAGCCACTTACTGTGATGGGGGTTTCAGGGAATAGCTCTGGGTTACCTTGGGCTAATGTTAAGCTAAACGTGGCAATGCCGCGTTGAATACGTTCCCACATTGCTTTGGCTGCACGTGTAGCGGTGGCTTTAGATGCATAAATATGGCGCAGGGTTTTTATGCCATCGCCGCCAGTAAGTTCAGACTCACTGCCTGAGTTTTCAACTGTGACACTTTCACGTTTCGCGGCTTTTTCATTTTGCCAATATGCGGTAACGCCTGCATATGCTTGACGGTCGGCAATACTAAAGCGGTGTTGGTCGCCCGATTGGCGAGTTATATTTACTTTTGGTAGGGGTTGGCCAGAAGCTGTGACTGATTGGCCTGCACTTATAAACATGAGGGTATCATTCTTAACGGTGGCTATAGCGTCGAACTGCTCGGCCAAGCGCGTCAAGAACTGTGCGTCTGACTCGTTTGCCTGGTCTATGTGATCCATTAATTCTGACGCTAGAGCAGGGCTTAGTTTTGCGGTTAAGCCGTTACGCTTTGCAATGGTTTGAACAATGCTCTCAAGCGTTTCTTGGTGATAGCTCTGTTCGTGGGATTTTAACAATGAGCCGCGCATGTCGGCAGATTTACCGCGAATTGTGAGGGTGTCGGGGGCGCCGCTGTGCTCTACTTCATCAATGGTGTAAGAACCTTTGTCTACCAGCTCGCTTTTGTCATTGTAAACATAACCTAATTTGACCTGCATTTTGGCGCCTTTACGTGGGATGGCGAGTTGGCCGGTGCTGTCGTCGAGTTGTATTTCAAGTGTGTCACTTTCAAACCCACGGTTGTCGGTTAAAGTAAGGCTGATCAGTTGTGAATTGACTCTGATGTTTTTGCCATCAACGGTGAGTTGGTAATCGGGTGTCATGGTGTGGCCTTATTTGTACATAAATTCATGTAAAAGTTATTGAGAAAGTTTATTCGCAATTTGCTGGGTGTTTTTTTCGTCAATGCGTTTTAGCTCAATACTAAATTCTATTTTTCGGGCGGCGCCGTTGATAATGAATTCACTTCTACCCGCTGTTACTTTTGTAATGACAAAAAAACCGTGCATGTTTCCGCTGCCATCGATGAGCGGGTAGGCTTTACCTGTTTCAGCCATGGTGGTGAGCTCTTTTAAACTTGGCTCACCTCCTGTGAATTCGGGCATGAGTACGCCCGATAGTATTTTAATTTCGTCGCCGGTGCCTAAAAATTGCGTGCTTGGCCTTGCGCCCACTCTATTGTTTGAAGGGTGGCGCCAAACCATGGTGTGCTGTGTTTGTTGCGGGGCTATTGTTTTACGCTCGAACACAAAGTAACCCAATGTCATCATCATTATTCTATGTCTCCTAATGTTGCCCGTATTTTTGCTTGTTGATTACGCTGGTACTGTTCAATTTGCATGACGACTTGCCGCGCTATGTCTTGCTCGTTTGTGCCCTGCGTTGCATGGATTGTGATTGGTGCGTGAATGGACGCGTCAATGTGAATGGTTTTAGGCTGTTTATTAGCAACCGCTTGTTTTTGGTTAGGTTGGTATAACTGTGATCCACTGACAAATGTGGGTTGCTCTGCTTTGGCGAAATTTGCAGGCTGAGCCGCTGCAGGTAAACTCACCGCACCTAAAGCAAAGGCGGTACCCGCTAGCGTTTTACTGAGTGCATTAACTTGTTTAAGTGGCTCGTTTTGACTGCGCTGAATACCCACATTGAGGCCTTGCATAGTTTGATCGCCTAATGTGGCGAATACTTTACTAGGTGAAGCAATGCCGAGTGTTTGTTTTAACGAGGCGATAGCACTTTTACCAATGCCAAAAATAGAGTCTTTGATTAACTGCAGTTTGTTTTTAATACCATTACCAAAGCCGTCGATGGTCATTTCACCCAAGCTCACGAACTTGTTTGGTAAGTTAGTAAAAAAGCTGATCACAGAATTAAAGTGGCTGGTAATAACGCTTAGCGGTGACCAATCAAACAAGCTTTTAAAGTTTTGCCAGCCTGCAGCTGCCGTTGAATTAATATTTGGCCATAGGTTATTTAACCAGATCTTTACCGAATTGAATCCGCCGGCGATTGATGCCAATGGCGGCCAGTTAAATATCGATTTAAAGTTTTGCCATTGTGATTGAGCGTTAGTTGTAATCGACGGCCACAGGCTACTTAGCCAAGACTTAACTGCGCTGAAGCCACTAGAGATGGTGTTAAGGGGTGACCAACTAAACACTGCTTTGACATTTTGCCAGCCTGCAGCAGCTGTTGAATTAATATTTGGCCATAGGCTACTTAGCCAGGTCTTCACTGAGTTGAATCCTCTGGTGATTGAACCTAAAGGCGACCAGTTAAATACGGCTTTAAAACTTTGCCATTGTGATTGAGCGTTAGCTGTAATCGATGGCCATAAGCTATTTAGCCAAGATTTAACTGCGCTAAAGCCATTAGAAATAGTGTTAAGTGGAGACCAATCAAACACTGCTTTGACATTTTGCCAGCCTGCAGCCGCTGTTGAATTAATATTTGGCCATAGGTTATTTAACCAGGTCTTTACTGAATTGAATCCGCCGGCGATTGATGCCAATGGCGACCAGTTAAATATCGATTTAAAGTTTTGCCATTGTGATTGAGTGTTAATTGTAATCGATGGCCATAAGCTATTTAGCCAAGATTTAACTGCGCTAAAGCCATTAGAAATAGTGTTAAGTGGAGACCAATCAAACACTGCTTTGACATTTTGCCAGCCTGCAGCCGCTGTTGAATTAATATTTGGCCATAGGTTATTTAACCAGGTCTTTACTGAATTGAATCCGCCGGCGATTGATGCCAATGGCGACCAGTTAAATACCGACTTAAAACGTTGCCATTGTGATTGAGCGTTAGCTGTAATCGACGGCCACAGGCTACTTAGCCAAGACTTAACTGCGCTAAAGCCATTAGAAATGGTGTTAAGTGGAGACCAATTAAACACTGCTTTGACGTTTTGCCAGCCTGCATCTGCAGTTGAATTGATATTTGGCCATAGGTTACTTAGCCAGGTCTTCACTGAGTTGAATCCGCCGGCGATTGATTGCAACGGCGACCAGTTAAATACCGATTTAAAATGTTGCCATTGTGATTGGGCGTTAGTTGTAATCGATGGCCACAGGCTACTTAGCCAAGATTTAACTGTACCAAAGCTATTAGATATGGTGTTAAGCGGCGACCAATCAAAGGTTGTTTTGAATGTCTGCCAGCCTTTATCTGCAGTCGTAGTGACACTCGACCATAGACTAGCAAACCAGTTTTTAATGCGGCCAAAGTTGTTGATGATCATACCGAGTGGTGACCAATCAAATACGGTTTTGAATAGCTTCCAACTGTTTGCTGCAGTCGTTTTAATGTTTGGCCACAGGGCATTTAACCAGTTTTTGGCTGAGTTAAACCCATTGGCTATTGATTGAAGTGGTGACCAATTGAATACGTTCTTTAACTTTTGCCACTGTGTTTGCGCTGTATTGGTAATCGATGGCCACAAACCAATAAGCCAGTTTTTTACAGCATTAAACTTTTGCGCAACTATGCTTAATGGCGCCCAGTTGAATATGGCTTTTAATGCCTTTGGCCATATTCGTATCACTTCGAGTGTTTTGGCAACGCCTACCGACACAATCGCTTTTAAGCTTTGCCATGTTTTACTAAAGAATGCACTTACTGAATCCCAATGTGTAATTAATAAATAGCCGGCGGTAATGAGTGCAGAAATGCCAGCGATAACCCAGCCGATGGGTGAGCTAATTAGTGCGAGTGAGAATATACGTACCGCAGCTGCTGCGCCTTTTAGTATTGCGCTAAACTTACCCACGCCTAATGCAACGAGCTTAAAGCCTTTACTTGCCAACGGTAAATGTTTAATCCCCATCACTGACAAGGCGTATTTGGTCATAACAATTGGGCCTATGAGACCTGCAATCATCACAGTAAGTGTGCCACCAATTGTTGCAAGTGCAGCAGCTGCAGCCGCCACTTTAAATAGCGTTGATGTAAGCTCGGGGTTTGCTTTCATCCAGTTGCCGATACTACGTACAACACCTGTTACATCTTGTATGAGTGTTCGTATGCCTGAGTCGTTACCTTCAAATAGTTCTATGCCTACATCGTCCCACGCGGATGCCAAGCTTTGCAGGTCGCCTTTGGCATTGTTAGCCATAACTTTGGCAACATTGGCGTTTTCACCTGCGGCATTTTTAAGTACATCGGTAAACGCTTTTATTGCGCCATCGCCTTGTTGTTTAATGAGTTCGCTTACCCCTGTGCCAGCCTCTTCACCGAAAATGGTTTTAAGTATGCCTGCACGATCGGCATTCCCCATTTTTGCTGTGGCTTTTACAACGTCTTGTAAAATGCTGGGAATAGCGCGTAAATTGCCACCGGCATCTTTGGTGTTTAAGCCTAATACCTCCATTGCTTTTGCTGCAGGGCCCGTTTGACTGCTTAGCCTGTTAAGCATCGCTCGCAATACGGTACCGCCTTGGCTCGCTTGAATACCTACGTTACCAAGTAACCCTGACATAGCAGCGGCCTCTTCAATACCAATACCTAAGTCCCGTGCTGCAGGTGCGACATATTTCATGGTTTCGCCAAGCATAGTTAGATTAACGTTGGCGCGTGTTGTCGTGGCTGTTAATACATCACCAAGGCGACCCATTTGATCTGCTTGCAATCCAAAGCCAGATAAAATGTTAGAGGCAATATCAGAGGTAACAGCTAAGTCGGTACCATTGGCAATAGATAAATCCAACATGCCAGGCATAGCTTGTTGTATTGCTTTGGCGTCAAAGCCCGCCATTGCTAAGTAAGATTGACCCATTGAGACATCGTTAGCGGTAAACTGAGTTGTGGCGCCTAAATTACGAGCTTGTTTGCGGAGCGCTTTAAGTGCAGGGTCGTTTTCGTCTAAACGTGTTAATGCTTGAACTTTTGATTGAGCAGCTGTGAACTCAAGCCCTGGTTGTAAAAATTGGCTTGTTGCATACAGTGCGGCTGCACCACCTCCAGCTCCCATGGCCCCTTTGGTGGCCATACTCGTTTGTAAATTGAGCCTGTTATCAAGTTGATTACGTGCTTTATTGAGTTGCTTTTGTTGTTGAGCAACATTGTGTAGGTGCTTTTTTTGCGCTGCTAACTGTTTATTAGCATGTGCTAGGTTATGCGTTAATGTGCGCTGGTGTGACGCTAAGTTTTTAGTATCAATGCCAGCTTCGCGCAGTGCGTTACGTTGTTTATGTTTTGTCGCTGTGAGTTGTTTAGCTTGAGTAATGAGCTTAATTGTAGAGGCTCTGGCTTGTTCAAACTCTTTGGTGAGCGCTTTGCTTGGTGCTTTTGAGTGGTCGATTTGTTGAGCAAGGTGTTTTACATGCGCTTGTGCATTTTTCAATTGTACAGAGGTTATACCTAATGACTTACTAATTTTACGGTAGCCATCAATCTTAGATGATTGTTTGTTGAGTGATTTGATTCGTTGTTGAGCCTGTTTTAGTTGTTCAGTTGTATGGCCACCTGCAGCGCGTATTTTTTTGAATGGGGCAGAGACTTTATCTAAGGCACTAAGTAGTAGTTTGATTTCAAGTTTATTCGCCATGTTGGGCTCTCTTAATCTTCTTCAGGGTTATTTATTTGGTTCCAACGCGTGATTGCTTTGTCTCGCCATTGCATTAACTCGTCAACATCGAGTTCGCTCAATTCGCTGAGTTGCCAGCGAAAGACCATGGCAATGTCTGCCATGGCATCGTCTACGTATTCTGGTAATGCTACATTTTCATATTCTTTGGTACGAAAAAATTTGCAGCTTCACCCGCCAAAAGCACGAGGTTATCTAACTCTAAGTCGTTAATGTCTTGCTTGGTTAAAATGGGATCACTAATGCGAGGTAGTAATGTGGTCATTGCGTTTACGTCGAGGTTTAATAAATCAGCAAGTGACAAGCCACGCAGTTCTCCCGCTTTAGGTTTGCGTAGCTTTATTTCTTTGATTGTTGTTTCGCCACGTGTGATGGGTATTTCTAGCGTGACGGGTTTGGTTTCTGGTTTTGACATTGTTTGTACTCTTTAATTTAGTTGTAAAATAAGCTCGCGCTAACGAGCTAGAGGAGAATTTAATGCTCAGTATTAAAAGCCAACGACTAAAGCCCAATGGCTTGGCGAATTTTGGCTAACGCGTCGGTACCGTCAGCGCCTATATCTATAAAGTTAACTAAGTCGATTTCACGAATAACTTTGCCATCTAAAATGAGCTTGTAATAAGTGTTAAGCATGGTGACTTTTGTTGTGCTGTTATCACCTGGTTTGTATGTGCCAGGGTCAAACTCTTTGAAGCGGCCACGACAGACAATTTCAAGGCTTTGAACTTCGTTTGTGTCATCACGCTGGATTGCTCCGGCGAAGCGCAGTTGAATACCATCAATGGTTTGCGCGCCTTGTTTGGCCATCATATCGACGTTAACGCCACCCAATGTAAATTCAAGGTCTAGTGCGCTGTCGTCGTAACCCATATCAATTTGTACCGCACCAGGCATACCACCTGAACGATAGCCCTCAAATTTTCGAGTTAATTTACCCGTGGTGACTTCTTCAACTTCGCCAGCGTAGCCCTGGGCGTCAACAAAGACGTTTAGGCCTTTTAGTTTTCTAGGTAATGCCATTTAGAAGCTCCTTAAGCTGAGATACCTGCTGCAAAATCAACTAGGTAACGGTCGGTAATGCGTTGGCGGAATGTGAGGTTTTCAAGCGGTGGTAGAGGTGTGTAGTCATAGTCAATGAACAACTTACCCGCTTTGAGCGTGTCTTTGTCGTTGATTTCCTCTGCATACCAAGCTATGCCATCAATGATGTAACCACTGTTTTTGAGTTCACGAAATTTGGCATTAATGCCTTCAACAATATCTTTCACCAGAGTAGGGGTGAGTGGCTTATCGACTGCCCACATGTGTGAATCGGCTATGGTGTCGGCCAACACTTGCGCTGTACGCGTATAGTTTTCAAACTGAAACAGTGGATCACTTGAACAAGTACGCGATCCCCAAAAACGAAAACCGTCTTGATTAATCAATGTAGTTACATCGTTACTGTTTAAGTAGCCTGCGTCAGTGTCTGGATCTTGTAAGTCCCAAAATACGGGCTTTGATATAGCGGTTACGCCGTCAACCGCGATATTAGACAGCGTTTTATGCCAGCCTGTGTCTTTGTCTATTCGGGCTCTTAGCCCTAATGCACGAGCGGTGGCGTAGGCATTTTCGTCTTGTGCTGTATCAACATTAAAAGCTACAAAGTCAGGCCAGATCACCATGACTTCACGGGCACCAAAGTTTTCACGATAGGTAACGGCTTGCTCTTTGGTTTGGCAACCATAGGCAGAAACATAAGCAAATGCTCGTAGTTTCTTAGCGGTCGCTACAAGCTCAGTGGCAACCGGTAAATTATCAAGACCAGGCACGCCGATAATACGAGGCTTAACTTTCAGTTTAGATTGTGCAGCGAGTAGGGCTTTTAAGCCTGTATACTCACCATCAGGTGTTGTAGTGCCAACAATATTTGCGGTTGTTTCTGACTCGTTGGCGCCTTGGGCAACGCGCACGACAACACACATGGTATTTACTTGGTCAGCAATGGCTTGAAGAGACCTTTTTAACGTGCCTTGAGTACCTGCTTTACCGACTGCTGATTGTACGTTGGTCAGCAATATTGGCTGGTTGAGTGGGAATTGTGTTGCGTTTGCATCGTCTGCAACGGCAACAATACCCACAATGGATGTTGATACGGTGCGAATTGTGCGCGTGCCTTCGTTTATCTCGATGACACGAACACCATGGTGATAACTCATAATTTAGCTCCGGTGCTGTTTAAATTAACAGAGGTAGAGTGCTAATAGCGCATGAGCTAAGCCAGTTATTTAAAGGGTATAACTGGCTAGATAGAGGTGGTTGAGGTTAAAGGGTTGGTTTAATTGGCCAGTTTACTTCGTCAGGGTTGTCGAGATTATTTGTAATGTCTCGTAGTGCTTGGCGGTATGTTGCGAATTCAGTCTTTTTTTCAGTTGTGAAAGGCGCGTCAGGCATTTGAGTCCAATCTGTTTCACTAATTAACTCGTTCCTTTTTTGCCTTATTAAATCAATTTTAGAATTTAAAATGATTTCATTCGCTTGTTGCAACTCTAAAACGTTATTGGCGACAAGTTTTAATAATTGCTCATGGCTAAAATTTGTATATAGCTTTCTACCAATTTGAAATGTGTACATTATGCTAGTCCTACATTATTGAAAAGGTGGGCAAGGTTACCTTTGACTAAATCACTCCATGTGGCTCCATCTAGTACACTCATTACACTATACAGCGTTGCGAACCCTTCAAAATAATACAAAGAGCCAACCCCACTTTTATTGATGCTAGATAAGTAGCAAAAACTTACTGATGAAAAGTCTGCTTGCGCTGACCATGAATGCGCATTAGCGATTAAGTTGTAATCTCCCACATCAACTGAACCACTCCCAAAAGTAACAAAGCACCCATATCGAGCTTGGATTGCTGCATAGGGAGATAATGTAATGCTATTATCACTTCTTAGGCCTGTACTAATTTTTATGTTATTCGCGTAAAAGTAACCACCTGTTAGCCAAAGCGTGCAAACATATGCATAGTCGCTAACGACTCTACTTTCTACAAATTTCAGCTCTGTATTTAGCTCAGTGCCGCCTTGAGATGGAAAGATGAAAATTGTTATGTTCTCGTTAGCTGTAACCTCTTCACTAAATTCATGCGTACCTGCGTTCAGGTATATTATGCCTACACCACTTTCAGGTATTAATGATATAGCCCTCATCGTTGTTTTAAATGGTGAGCCTTTAGAACCATCATTTTGATCACTTCCATTTACGTCAACATAAAAAGTTCGTTTCAGTTTTGGTGCTACCTCTACCGCCTGTGCAAGCGCTTGGTTAATTGCGGTGACTTTACCAGCAACCTCACTTGCTAAAGCTTGTGAAGCAAGCGTTTGGTCTGAGCATGCTACTTTCAAATCTTCAATTTTTTCAATTATGCTCATTTTGAGCCCTCCATTTGTCGAATTTTCTCACTGAGTTGCATGTTCCAGTGAGCTTGTTTAACCAAAGCGGTTTGACCTTTGACAAACGCAAGGCCACCCGTCACAAATTCTGTATCTAAAATAAGATTGAGATTGTTGGTACCAATCACCACGGTAATGCTATCCGTAGGCAAGGCTTCAATACCTATTGTGAACCACTGCACAATTTTTACAGCGGGAGTGCGGTAGCCCAGTAGTTTATTTTCTTGGCTATAAACACCCAGCAATGTATCTCCCATGAAAATACCAATTTCGCGAATGGCATATTCAAGCTCTCCTTCAAATAAACCAGCAACCCTTAACTGATTGCCTTGGTCTTCATAGTCAGATATTTCAATACGTTCTTCTTCATTACTTAATGAAGTTTGGGTTTTTGATGGGGTGTAAGCATGTGAGCCAAAAGCCATGTGAGTGACTTGAGCTTTTAGGCCCTTGTCTTTGGCAGATAAGCAAGCCGCTAGGCCTGCTTCAGTAAATTGTAATTTAAGGTGCATTACATAACTCCGTTTAAGATGATATCGGAACAGATAATTTGACTAGCGACTACGCCCACTTTTAGAGCTTTTCTAAGTGAATAGGGTTCTGCAGCTAAAAATTCGGCATGATGGTCGGCAAAGGTTGTTTTATTCAAAACGCAGTACGCTTTTAACTCAACATCAATGCTATTTGGTGTCAGTGGCACTTGCTCAGTGGTGAACTCTGTAAAGCCAACGGCATGATCTAAAGCGCCGAAAGCTTTTAATTCGACATCAACGCTATTTGGGAGCAGTGGCAATGACTCAGTGGTGAATTCTGTAAAGCCAGCGCCATAATCTAAAACACCATACGCTTTTAAATCGACATCTACGCTATTTGGGAGCAGTGGCAATGGCTCAGCGGTGAACTCTGTAAAGCCAACACCATGATCTAAAACACCGTACGCTTTTAAATCGACATCAATGCTATTTGGAATCACTGGTACTGGATCAGCAATTAAATCTACTAAGCCAACGGCATGATCTAAAGCGCCCCCAATAGCTAATTGTTCTTCAAATGCAATACCAAGTTCTAATTCAAAATGAATACTGCCGCGTTTATGTACTCGTATTGCCTCTGTGACCATTTGAAGCATTTCTTTGGTAAAAAGCGTGTTTTTGTCACTGGTGAAATTTTCGGTCAACATGGCCAATACTTTCATGGTACCTGGTTGGCCGTTTGACTTTGCCTCCCACCATTCGAGCATATTGGTGCGAATGCCTAAGCTATCAAGTGCTCGCTGCAGTGAGTAAGGGGTGCCCTTGTGTTTGTGAACATCGAATGAGTTGGCAACTACAGTTCGCTTAATATGCTCTGGCCAGCTGTCTTCCCAGTGTTCAACTGAATATGCCCAAGCCAGCCAAGGTAGTAATTTGAATGGGCATTTGTATGGGTCCCATAAATTTTGAATGTGAACTTCTACATCAATTGCGTTAGCAATCACTTGTTCTAAATTTTTCTCAAGTTTAGTGGCGTTGGGTGGCAGCATTGAATCAAATAATTGCATGTTATGGCCCAACTTTTATATTGATGTTGGTGCAATAAGCGCTCTGATAAGCTTCAACTTTTACGCTATTGACTGGTTGAATGATGTTCACATCATTAACGCCAGGCTGATGCAGTGCTTTGTAAATACCTGAAAGAGTAATGCTTGCGCCTAGTTTTCGTTGTTCAAACTGGTAATCAACTAACGCTTGTTGTGTAGCTGCAAGCACCACTTGTTTATCAGGCCCTGGCATAATGTTGAGCTCTGCCTCTACTGAGTAGTTAATAATGTCAGCACTTTGAATTGTTACGCGGTCACCTTGTGGGCGTATTTTACTTGGTGTTTTTAGTTGCGCTGTGCCGTCATTTGTCAAACCAAAGTGATTGCGTATTTTTATCAGCAAGTCATTGGTTGGCAGGCCTGTTTCAGTATGTGCCAGAACTATCACAACGATTTCGCAAGGCGCAGGGCTATATGCGTCAGCGTCTAGCACATGACCATCGACGCCTAGCGTGTGAAAAATATAGCCATCAACACTGCCTGCGGTGTTTAATCCATCAAATGCCAGTTGAGCTCGGCGTTTTAATGCATCATCGCTTTCCATAACGGCTGGTGTAATTGGGTTAGTCGCTGGGTTCTCTGGTGTAATAACTAAACGTTCAATATTGTAGTTTGATGCAAAGGCTTCTAAGTCTTTATCAAACGCTGAAGCCAAAATATTAGCCTTGGTTGCCTTGTTAATTTTGGCAATTAAGTGCATTTCTCGATATGTGAGTATTTGCAGCTGCTTAGCTTGCGGATCTGAATCAAACTGCAGCGCTTGCGCATAACTTGGTTCGAGTTCAATGAGCAGTTGCTTATTTTTCTCGTATAGCTGTTCAAAGTTCAGTTGTTCAACAATGTCTGGTACCGGCACTTTTGATAAATCGATTAACTTAGCCATAGTGCACCTCGATGCGTTCGTTACGGTCAGTCATTATGTTGATGTGTAATTTGCCAGTTAAATCAGGGGCAGAAAGCTCGACTTGTTTAATGGTTACGCGCGGTTCCCAGAGTGTTAAAGCCGTAATAATTGCTGCCATTATTCGCAACCGATTAGCGCCAGTATGTGGTTGATCAATTAATTCAAATAGCTCAGAGCCGTAGTTGCGGCGCATTACTCTGGTGCCTAACGGGGTGGTTAAAATATCTTCAATACTTTGTTGTATGTGGGCTGTGTCAGTAATCAAACAACCTGTTTTTCGGTTCATACTTAGGTAGTTCATACTGGTTTGCCTGCTACATCGATGCCAGCTTTGACTTTTTCATGGCCATGCGTACCAAATTCAATGCCGTCTATTTCTATGCCGCCTTCGTTTTTCATATGGCCAGTATGATTAATGCCGCCATTAATGGTTGATTCACCATTGATCGTGAGGTTGCCGTTGATAGTATTTTCAGGGCAATCAATTTGTGTACTTTCGATAACTTCAATAAGTGCTTTTTTGATGCCCGATATTCTTAGTTGCCCAGATTCAGGGTCATATTCAAATATAGCCTCGTCGGGGAACACGGTTCTTACTCGTGTTTCATGGTCGTCTGGTTCTGGATTTTCATCGCTATAAAGTGACGGTAAAACATATGCATTGGTTAAATCGCCACTGAGAGAGAACAAGATCACTTGTTCATCGATTGAGGGGCGCCAACTTGTTTTGGCAGTGCCGGCACGGTGCGTTAAGTAAGGGCGAAAATCAGTTGTTATCTCACCTGTTGTGACACGACAATAACCCGATTTGACTTCAGCAACGGTGCCTAGTCGTATCAGGTTATCAATACGGCGTTTTAGTTCTGCAATTTCAGCGAGCATGTTCATGCCGCTATGGTTGCGAGTTGGTTTAGTTAGCGCAACAAGCTAGACGGGTATAAGTGGGGTTATAGTTTTATAGGGGAATAAAAGCAGAGCACTAAAATGGGTTGGAATAAATGCTGCACTTTGAATTTTTAATAATAGGCCTGATCAAACAACTAGTATGGTAAGTGCACTTTTTTGTTACGTTTTTATTTGAAGTATAACGGATAATCGTAGACTGTACGCGGTTTCACTGAATCGTCCAGATACAGACGAAGGTGAACGCGAGAACCTAAGTTTTGATGCTTTTCAAATCCAAGTGATTCATAGAAACTGACTAGATTCTCAAGAGTTATCCCACAGCTGTCATCTGGTTCAGCGGTGATCATTACACAAGCTTTAGGACATTCGGCTTCAATACGTTTGATTGCATCTTTGAGTAAATTTCGAGCGAACCCTTTCCTTCGAAATTCTGGTAATATGTCTATACGCTCAATCGTATAGACATTTTCAGGTTCAGGATATTTTCTCCACATGCAATTACAATCATCAGCGTAATTTTCGAAATATGAATAAGAAAAACCGTGATTTTCTCTATACAAAATATTGGATAACAGGTTCATGAAACTCCTTATTGATAAACAGCGATTAGTTAAGTTTTTAAAATTGATTCACCGTTAGTATATCTAGGTTATCGCCAAAAGAATAAGGCTGCGAATCTAATGGGGTGGTTAGGCATTTTTTTCTGGAAAGTATGCACACATCATTGCCGGAATTATGGTCAACCAAGGTAATATCTCTGCACACAATTCATCACATAACTTGGGACTGTTAAGTATTTTTGATGGAGCACTCACAAACTTGCCATCACCCACAATAATAGAGTTCCATACTGCAGAGTCAGGCTTTCCATGGACTAAACTATTTAAAGGTGCTGTTAGCTCATGACCTTTAAAATTGAGACCACTTTCTTCTTTGTTATTAACTAGTTCAAACATCTTTGCAAGGCTTGGGGCTGTTTTATGATTCCAACCATCATCCCATAAACCTATTTTGTCTGGAAAATGGTGCAGATAAAGCAATATCATTATTCGCTCAATCAAACTTCGCTTTAGCACGTGAGCACCAAAAACGTAACCTTGCCTGATCAGCTCTCGAATTGACAAAGCTAAACTAATACTTTGTGGAATTACCTGACATGCCATTTTTTGCGAACTAGATAAATCTAGCTTATGAGATAATGGTGCCACATCAGCATTTACTTCAAGGCAACATGAAATCATCTGGTCATAATGAAATAGGAGTTCTCGACCTAAATACGGCTCGTCACTCGGAGTAAAAACAACCTTCATTTTCTCTTCATTCAACGCCCAGTCTCCATTGATGCCTAACACTTTATTGGTAATAGCTTGTAAATTAAAAGATGTTCAATATATAGACAAACTAATAGAGTTTTTGATTTTAACGTAAATCATATACTAATAGAAATAATGATTACATCAATCCAATATTTCTATTTTTTATTATTGTGACTCAACGTCTATCAACTTAAATGCTTGATAAGCAAATCTTCAATGTTCAGCTGTTCCTCCGCAGTAAAACCCAATAGTTGACGTTCAGGGTATTGAACCTGAACGTCATTATTCACTTTAGCGCGCAACCCATACTGATGTTGGCGTGCAATGTATGCCAGTAAACCAATAAAGCCAACGCTGGCTTGCTCACCAGTGTATTTTGCTTTGAGGTATTTAGTGCGGATCAGCTTTTGAAACATGAGTTTTTTTTTGATGCTGCCTTTTTTTGTGCGCCAACTGGGTTGTGGTTTACGGGCTGTATAGTCGCTCCCATCAGGTGCTTTGTTTTCTTTTATCCGTTTTGCTTGGCTGGCCCTGAGTTTACGTGAAATATTTCGAGCAAGTTGTTTACGTTCTTGCTTTGAAAGACGTTCGATTAAACCATCAAAGAGGTTGTTTATTTGATTTAAGTCGTCGGTGGCCATGGTGTTTTGGTTCCATTGGTGAATAGTGTCCAGTCAATATTGTCTTCAAAAATTGGCTCTGGTAAATGTTCAACATGTAGGGCGTTTTGTTGCTCTGTGACTTTAACGCGCTCAGTGAGCTTGAGCTTTATTTCTAAATCGAATGTAGCGTGATTAAGCAATTCAGCCTTAAATTGGAAGCCGGTTTCTCTAAGCTCTGGGTTCTCTAAAAGTTCAGGTTGGTTTTTTGTAATCCAGCCGAGTAGGGGAATGATCACATTATCTGCATGCTCATTAAAGTCAGTTACGATGATGACGCACGTAAATTGATATTCGAAGCTTAGATTACCGCCAGCTGCTGTTGCTGCAATATTGCCCTCTTCTATGAATACATGCAGGTTCTCAGGGTTTTGTTTTAGCGTTGCGATACTACTGCTTAGTAGTTCCCTAATTTGACTTGGTTTATTCATTTTGTTGCTCCTGCAGCCTATGCTGGCACTCGATGATCATATCGACTTGTGCTGCGCAATCATGCCAGGCTTGTTCGCAAGCGGTTATTTCATTGCTCAAGCTTTCGTTGCTTGTCACTTTGCTGGCTGGTAACTGGCAAGGTATGACGATTGGACAGCCATTCACGGTATTGCTCACTGCCTGTAATTGCTGGCCGCTGGTGCAAGCCTCTAATAGGGTGAGGGAGCAAAGTATTAGCCCATGCTTTAACATCGTTAAGTTCTCGTTTTAGGTGTTGAATTGTGTGTTGTCGGCTTGAAGTCGCACTGTTCGCCTTGGCCAATTGCAGCCGTAATTTGGCTTGTGCTTTTTGGTTTTCTTCAGACAGTTTTTGCATTTTAGCCAATGAAGCAGACGTGTTTTGTAGGGCGGTAGTGACTATGCCTTTTTCGAGTTGTAGCTTTTCAACTTGGCTGGCTTGATGCCAAATATACGCCCCACATAAAGCAATGATGCAAATTAGGGCTACGGTGATATAGCCCTTTAGTTTTGCTGATATAGCACTAAGCGGCAGCATTGTCTGACTCTGGCATAAATTCGAGTGCATCGGCATATGCCTGGCTAAGTTTTGAGTCGTACAGATTCTTTTTATAGTTAGGCCCGTTATAGCGTTTGGCAAACTCAGCCCACTTATGGCCCTTAAGTGCTTTATGCATATTGGTGTCGGCTTTGATAAATTTAACCAAAGCCAGTAACTGATTGCGCTCTGACATTTCCATATCTAATTTGAACGCTTCGGCTGATTCATAGCCAAGTAGGCTAAAGTGATAGCCCATTATTTGGAACATGCCCCAGCTGCAGGCGCCAATTGCGGCGTCTTTATCAAGCATATAGGCAATGTTAAAACGCTGATATTCGCCACTGCCACCCGTGTAACCACCAGGCTTTTGATTACAAATATTGGGGTACTTCTGCGATAGCACCGCAGCCAGAGATTTATCTTTTTTGCTTACTTGACGATAAAACACATGGCGCTCGAAAAGCATACTTGGACGATGGCAATCAAAGAACCCGCAGCCGTTTGATTCTACTTCGGCAACTGCCGCTATGGTTGCCATGCTTACATCAAGCTCTGTTGCTGCTAATTCAATATCACTGAGCGATAAAAACTTAGCTCTTGGCTCGTTATTTAATACGGCCATTGTACGTTTGCCGGCATAGCCAGTTATTGGCAAATGTACTTGGCGTTGATAGCTTGCAACTGCAGCTGCGGTGAGTTCTCCAAACCAGCCATCAACATCTAGGGAGGCACCTTTTTGATTTAGCGTGGTTTGTAAGTCTTTAACCTGTTGGCTTTTACTGCCGATTGTTAATTTCATTTTTGTTTCCTTTTAAGAGATAACATGGTGGCTACGTTGCCTTTGGCGCGAATAAGAGCAACGAGTACGATTAGTTTAAAAAAGAGATCAGCCGCACTTGGCGTGTCAATAATGTGGTACAGGCGCCAAACAATATCTGAGCCTGCCGCTACAGTGATCACATAGGCAATTGATGCAATGGCAACTCGGTAAGTTCCTGTTCGTACGAACAACGCAGTTCGCAATACGATAGCTAAGCAAATGAATGTGTTGGCAATTAACATTACTTCCCCCTGGTACCGCGAATGAATGATAAAAAGCTTTTAGGATCATCCATGATCCGCATTAAATATTGTACGAGGCGAACCACGCAGGCGGCCGCGATTAAGGCCCCCATGCCTGAATTAATTTGCAGTGAATCGGGTAATAAGTTGCTGATAAGAGTTGTTGCCCAATTAGCACATACTAAGCCGCCAAAAAACGACACAATGAACAAACCAAACCGTTTTAAGCTGCTGAGTTGGTCGTATGAGATAATAAATAAAACTGCACCTGTGAATGCCCCGATTATTGCTGCTGGGTCAGTACCAGGGATTAATGTTAGTGCGCTCACCGCGACCAATGTTTTAGTGGTTGAAATTGGCTCACTCATAGTTAATCCCATAGTTGAATCAGGTGTTTTGTTGATGCTGGCTTAGATATAGTTGGCAGCATTAACAAGGTATTTGTTGGTAGCACTGGCGATAAAAAAGCAATATGTGGGTTGGCTTCAATAACCTGCTCTGTGATGCCTGCTGTATTGCCATAGTGTTGATGGCAAATTGAGTCGATGGTATCGCCTTGCTTGGTGTAAATACGTTGTGCTAATTCCATTAAATAAGCTCCACAGTTACATGGTTCACGCCTAATATGTCGCGAATTGCGATGCGGCCATCGCGTCTAAGAGACGTGGTTGTATCGTGCAGTTCTTCGTTGTCTTTAATACCTTTAGCTGTTGAGTCATAATCGTTATAGCGTTCAATTAAGTTTGCCTTTGCAAAGCAAAAAACAGCGCGTTGATATAAAAGAAGGTATTCACTTTGGTTATTGATTTGCTCAGCTGGAATACTGACTAAATTGTTATGACCATTGGTTTGATGTGTTATACGCCACTCTTTTAATTCATTGTTAACTTGCAAGATGGAGCTGCACGTAGCATGTTTTAAGCGTTCATCGGTTACTGTGCCATCTAACCGCATAATATTTCTAAACTCAGACAAACTGATAGCAGGCCAAAATTCACTTGATGTGATGTACTTTTCTTCCTCTGAAGCGATTACTGGGGTGGCGATAAAAGTCATAAGCAATTATTTCCTTTTGTGTGCGGTGGGCTGGCTTCAGCAAAAAGTTAAATTTGCTTAGCCAGCGCCGCACGGCTTGCGAGGGTCGCTCGTTTAACCCGCCACAGGCTCTATTGAGTCGCTGGCGTTTTGGGTTGTTTGTGTTTCTGAAGTTGCCTTTTTAAGATCACGTTCAAGCTTTTCAATCATCTTTTTAACGCCAACTTTCGGGTTAAGAGATAAAGCTTGCTTGTAGGCTTCAATGGCTTTTTCAGATTTGAGTTCGGCTTCTAGGGCTTGGCCAAGTTGGCGGAACAGTTTGGCACGCGCTTGGTCGTACATATCATGCTTTGCCGTTATACCCACTAATTGGGCAAGTGGTTTAGATGCAATAGCTTGGTCAGAGTCAAAAAGCCTTTCTGCTGTGCTTGCTGCTTCTTCAGCAACCGTACAAGCTAGACCACGTTCAAATCTGTCTGGCATAACTAAATCATGTGTTAACGCGTATTCTGCAAGTGGCAATGCTTGGTCAATGCTTCCTGTATCGATATACCAAAGTAAAATGGTTACAAATACTTCGTCTTGAACGCCGGTATTACCTTCTAAAACACCTTCAATATAGGCTTGGTACTCGGGTAAGAACTTGGCTTTTGTTTCTAGCTTTCTATCAAGTGATTGCACGCGTTTTAAAGTACGGCGATGCTCTGCAAGTTGCATCATCATGAGTTCATATTGATTTTGCGCACGAGTGTTTTCGTGTTCATTGTCGCCGCGTTTTGCCGCTAACACTTTACTAAAATGCTTTTGTGCTGGTGATGCCATGTATTACCTCTACTTAAGTTCGATGTTTTCAGCAAGTGCAGCACAGCCATACTCTTCAACTACGTATGCGTCGTTAGATGACTCGTAGTTTTCGATTTGGTCGCGTTTAGGGTTGTCGATAATTGCACGGCGGCGGGCACCTTCTTGGTAATAAATACTAAGGTTGTCTAGGCGCGTAACTAATAAGGCATTGGCAGGAAAGCTAGGAACACGCACTGCGGGTAGGTTACCTATGCGCTTTTGGCTGATAACCATGTCTGCTGCCAGTTGTTCAGTTGGTGCATGTTCTTTGTTGACGATTGGGAAATATTTATCGGCTAATAGTTTACGCCCACAAATGACAACCAGCTCGGTGTCATCTTGGTACCAAGGGTCAATCATGGTATTAACTAAGTCATATACCAGTGCGTCAAGGTTTTCGTAATCAGCGCCTGATCCGATCACGATTTTGCCCGATGCATCAACTACTTCACTCATATGGCGTTCAGGTGCAAATTGGCGTATTTTTTCTAGCCAGCCCACATTTACGTCTTGCAATAGCGGGTTTAGTGCTCGGTCGGAACTCGCCGCGCGCGTACGGCCGTTAAAGCCAATCATAATACGGTCAAGGGCTTGACGCTTTAAGATTGCATCGCGAATACGGGTTTGAAAGTCTTGAAATTTGGCCCACATATCAATCTTTGGATAGCGTAGGGCTGTATCAAAGTTTGTTTGCGTGCATTTGTAGCCGTGTGCATCTATGTTGGTTGGGTCAATAGGCACTCGGTCTTTTTGGGTAGTATCGGTTGTGCCGGCGATGGGTGTGTTAATGCCAAGGCCAAGCTTTTCACCTTCGCTTTCTTCTACTGGCACAATGTTAATTTGGGCTAGAAATTCTGAGCTTTCTTGCATTTTACTTTCCAGCGTTTGCTGGACAGTAGGTGCAACAGTAAATTTAGTTTCTGCCGATTCGACACTGTTTAATGTGGCTATTTGTACGCAAAAAGCGAGATATGCCGTACGAGTTGTGTTTTTCATTTATGGTTGCTCCTTAGCAATCTGTTTGAACTTGGCCATTACCACCGGTTGCTGGGGCACGCCCTTGGCCGCCAGACTCTTCGTTACTTAACTGCTCTTTAAGGGTGTCAAAAGCGTTTTGTAATTGGTTGTGTTTTTCTGATAAGTCGTTGTAGTGATTGGTGGTGGTTTCTAACTGTTTTTGAGTGTTCGCTTCGAACTGTGAAAATGATTGAGCAATGGTTTCAACGGCTTGGTTTATGTCGCCAAAATTACCGTCATTGTGCTTTTTGTTTTTATTTAGCAGTGAAGATACTTTGCTAAATAAACCATTTTCTTTGTGTTCAGTGCTGTCTTCGAACTCAAGTTCTATTGCAACTGCGGCAGTGAATAAGTTGTCAGGCTTTTGTTTGCGATCGGCGAGAGGGTTTGTTTTAGCAGTAGCAGAGAACTCAAGCATTTCAGTGCCTAGTGACGCTGGCGAGTCAGTAACAGCTAAACCAGCTAAGTAGCATTTACCTGATTTTGCGAAATCTGGATCAATTTCGACACTGGTATAGATTTTTTGGCGGCTTTTGTTCATGGCAATTAAATCAGGTGTTGGATCAATCTGAGCAAATAGAGCAAGTTTGCCGCCTTCTACTTCTTCTGCTTTTACTGCGAGTACATCGCCATAAGCTTTGAAGGGGCTGTCTGGCAGTACGCTACGAATATGTTCTAGCCAAATACGAGCGCCATAGTTGGCTGTGTTGTATGTGGCAGCCATATCTTCAATCCAGCCTCGTTCGACCACGCGGCCATCGGTTGTGTCTCCTTCTGTAAAGACTCGAAAAAATTTTGATACTTTTTTAGACATGGCGTTGTTCCTTTGCTGTGGTTTAGGCGCTTAATAAAGATGCTTGTATGGTTAATAGTCGGGGCGTGAGGGTCAACGCGGTTGAATTGTATAGGGTGTTCTATACCGCTAAATACAAGGGGATTTCGTGCAGCGGCTCTTTACACTGACGCGATGAAATTGAATCCAGAAAACAATCATAGACAGTACGCTAAAAACCTTTTTTGGCAGGGGTGGGCTGTACGTGAGATAAGCAAACATATTGACTTGCCTGAATCTACAGTATCGAGTTGGAAAAAACGCGATAAGTGGGAGGAGGCACAGCCTATTGATCGTGTTGATGCCGCTTTAGAAATGCGAATGCTGCAGCTGATAGCCAAAGAAGATAAAACAGGCAAAGATTTTAAAGAGATTGATTTGCTTGGTCGGCAGTTAGAGCGTGTTGCGAGAATTACACGTTATAACAACGGCGGGAACGAGGCTGATCTGAATCCTAATGTGCACAATAGAAATGCAAGCGAGAAGAAGAAGGCTAAGAAAAACTTTATCAGTGAAGAGGACTTAGAAAAACTGATAGATAAGTTTAACGAGATTGTTTCTAAGTTTGACTACCAACGTGAATGGTACCGAGCAGGTTTAACGCACAGAATTAGAAACATTCTCAAAAGCAGGCAAATTGGCGCAACGTTCTTTTTTGCCCATGAAGCAATCATTGATGCGTTAACCACTGGTCGAAATCAAATATTTTTATCAGCAAGTAAAGCCCAGGCTCATGTATTCAAGCAATACATACTGCAATTTGTTAAAGACACCGTGGGCGTTGATTTAAAAGGCGACCCAATTGTTTTAGATAATGGCGCCACACTGTACTTTCTAGGTACCAATGCCAAAACGGCTCAGTCGTACCACGGCAATTTATATCTGGACGAATATTTCTGGATCAATAAATTTCAAGAATTTAGAAAAGTAGCATCGGGCATGGCCATTCATAAGAAGTGGCGCCAAACCTATTTTTCTACTCCTTCTTCAATAAGCCATGAAGCTTACCCGTTTTGGTCGGGGGCTTTGTTTAATAGAGGTCGTTCTAAAGCTGAAAGGGTAGAAGTTGATGTATCGCACCAGGCATTAAATAGAGGCCGTAAATGTGAAGATGGCCAATGGAAGCAGGTAGTTACTGTAGAAGATGCAATCAAAAAAGGGTGTGATTTATTTGACCCTGATACGCTTCATTTAGAGTACAGCCCTGCAGAGCATGCAAACCTTTTAATGTGTGAGTTTGTGGACGATACCCAGTCAGTTTTCCCTATGACAATGATGCAGCGTTGTATGGTGGATAGCTGGGAAGTTTGGTCTGACTATAAACCATTTGCACCTAAGCCTTTAGGCAATAGACCAGTATGGATTGGATATGATCCAAATGGAGGTGGCAATGGTGACAATGCAGGCTGTGTTGTTATATGTCCGCCGGCAGTGCCTGGGGGGAAGTTCCGTGTGATTGAAAAACATCGTTGGACCGGAATGGACTTTGAAGCACAAGCAAAAGCGATTAAAGGCTTGTGTGCTAAATATAACGTGCAATTTATTGGTATCGATAACACGGGCATTGGTGAAGCAGTATTTAAACTGGTTAAAAAGTTCTTCCCTAAAGTAACCCCATTCAAATATAGCGCGCATCTTAAAAGCCAGATGGTTCTTAAAGCACATGATGTGATCAGTAAAGGCCGCTTTGAATTTGATGCAGGGTGGACTGATATGGCCCAGGCATTTATTAGCATTCGCAAAACTCTTACACCTAATCAAAAACAGACTACTTACGAATCAAGCCGTAGCGAAGATATCAGTCACGCTGATATAGCTTGGGCTGCAATGCATGCACTTTATAACGAGCCATTGGATAGCAGTGGCAGTAATGGATCAACACTGGAGATGTACGATTAATGGCTAAGTTAAAGAAAAAGACTGACAAAAAGCAAAACCAGCAAATAGAGGCGTTTACTTTTGGTGAACCAACACCTGTATTAAGCCAACGCGAAATATTTGATTACTTAGAAACAATGTCAAACGGCAAGTATTACGAGCCACCGCTTTCTATGAATGGATTAAGCAGACTTTATAGAGCGGCGGTTCATCATTCTAGTGCTATTCAAGTTAAGCGTAATATTTTAAAAAGCTGTTTTATTCCTCACCCAAAACTAAGCATGTATGAATTCAGCGCATTGGCATTAGATTATTTGGTGTTTAACAATGCGTACCTTCAAAAAGTGAAAAGCCGATTGGGCTCAGCGATGGGCTATAAACGAATGCCGACTAAATTTACACGAGTCGGTTTAAATGCAGGTGAGTTTTGGTGGGTACCGAACTTTAAAGAAGAACAAGTATTTACTGATAATACGGTATTTCATGTTAAAGAATCAGATTTAAACCAAGAGGTGTATGGTGTGCCCGACTATGTGGCCAGCATGAATTCATCCTTGTTAAACGAAAGCGCTACGTTATTTAGGCGCCGATACTATGAGAACGGCAGCCATGCAGGTTTTATAATGTGGCTAACAGATGCAACGGTAGATGAAAAAGACGTAACAACATTAAGAAAGGCACTTAAAGATAGTAAGGGCCCTGGTAACTTTAGAAATCTGTTTTTACATTCACCCGGA
>NZ_JAGJEE010000046.1:0-33121 GCF_018100885.1 Pseudoalteromonas sp. MMG013
TGTTTATAGCGAGCTAATCGCGCGTTTTTCTACCACAGCGTAGCTCGTTTTTCTTATTAGATCATTTTTAACAAACTTGTTAACTAATTGCCAGTGTTATTAAAATTTAGGAGTTATCGCTTTTATCTCAGGATAAAAACGAGCGATTGGGTCGTTTTCCTGACTATAGGAGCAACTCATTAAAACTGGACATAAAATCTTCACTGAAAAGTAGTATTCTAATGTCCAAAGCTCGCTATTTTGAGGCATTCGTCTAAACACGTTTTGGGGCAGAAACGAGTTATGCTGATGAACCGTTTCTAGCACTAAGCAAACATTAACGGTCAAACCCCAATACTCCATTAATCAAACGTAGCCACTCAATTCATACCAATGAAAGTCGCCATTTACCTCAGCTTAATTTCATGCATCTCACTGGCCATCACAACTTGGTTTCGCCCGTTTCTCTTTGCGGTATATAATGCCTTATCAGCCAGTTCAAGTTGCGTAAGCGGCATATTGCAGTCTGGATGATGGCCTGCCACTCCAATACTGATTGTTAATTCAATGGGGCCTGCGCTGCTCATTATGGGCTGAGCAGCAATACTTTCTCTAATTCTTTGCGCTATATTTGCACCATCTAATTCATGGGTATAAGGTAAAACAATACAGAACTCCTCACCACCGTAACGGGCGACTAAGTCGCCGACTCGAGTTATTTCATTGGAAATACGCTCTGCAATCAGCTTCAAGCATGTATCGCCAACTTGATGCCCATATTGATCATTTACGCGCTTAAAATAATCAACATCTATCATTAACAAGCATATCGGATAGTTAAACCGAACCGCGCGTGCATATTCAACATCTAAAAACTCATCTAACCGTCGGCGATTGGCAACTCCGGTTAAGGCATCTGTTATAGAGGACTGCATTAATTGTATGTTTGCCTTTTCAAGTTCTGCAGTACGCTGTAAAACTTGCTGCTCTAAGGTGTCTTTTGCATTGGCCATATGTGTCATTAGCGAGTCTTTCAAGGCAATTTTCTCTTTTCGCTCGATTTGCAAACTTTTGGCGATTGCAAACGACAAACACAGTATCTCAAAACTTATTCCAAACATCAGTGCATGCTCTGTAAACCAATTGAAAGGCACTAAACTTATTTTGGTAGCCACCAGCACTAACCCACCAAAAAACGCCCCTCCCCAAGCGATACTATAAAACTTAGCCACCTCTAAGCCATCTTTAACTCTCAGATAGCCAATAACGAGCCCAAGTACACAACATGCCATGCTAAAATAAATGGTTGGTGCTAACATGAGTTTATATGGTAGTGCCAATGACGCAATCGCCACCATTCCAACGCCAACAATGAGGTACTGTAAAAACCGATTAAACTTAGGGTAAGCGTGCTCTATAACAAGTAAATTACGACTAAATAAAATGCCAAAAAGAACTATAATATACAGAATAAAAATACTCGACTGTCCATTCCACCAAATACTATTAGGCCAAAAATACTGAAAACTTAAGCCCGATAAGTTACACAGCAACAATGTCATACTTAAAATATAACCAAGATAATATCCATAAACGTGCTTGCGTGTGATCACCGCACAAGAAAAAACATAGACGAACAACAAAGTCATCAATCCAAAGTAGGCCCCTAATATGAGCGTGTTTATCTGGTTTCTTTGTGTAAAATCAGACGACTTCCACAGCTTTACCGGTAATATCATCACACTGGATGTTTTCAAGCGAGCGTATAACTGAACGTTTTCATGTGGGCGAATAACAAAAGGGATCAAGAAAAATCGATGTTTTATCGGACGATTTGAGAAGGGTTGCCGATCCCCCAACTGATAAGAGGATATCTTTCCATCATGTTCAATAAATAACTGTAAATCATCTAGTAAAGGATAACTTACTTCAAAAATGACATCCTGCGGTGTATTACCGTGAATAGAGAAAGTGTGTCTAAACCAGTATGTTCCCTGCGTAATTCCCAAATTCAGATTATCTTTATGGTGTGGTTGCCATTTTAGCTCTTTCGCGGTAGATACATAATCAAACGTCGCCACATCTGAGGTTTCAACATATGAAAAACTTCGACTTATTCCTGCCCCACCTTGCGTTAAATCGTACTTTGGTTGACCTGCATTAACATGCAAACACATAAAAAAAACTATGACATACAACAGGGTATGACACACGCTTAATCGTGATTGTTGAAATACACTTCTCATATAATTAGCCTGGCTACAGTGAACGACAGCAACACAGCATGAACATGTTAGGACTATTGCATTCAGCTCAATTAACTTTATGCCAGATCCCCCATGTTTACAAATCAATTTCAAATGGCAATACAAAAGAACCATGTTGAAAGAAAGCAAACATTATCAATTCAATATCGCATAAAGTAACCACCATTGCATAAGCAAGTACATTTATATAGATTTACTCGCAATACGATATTACGGAGCATGACATGAAAGCCATCACACGTAACCATTATCAACAACGACTTCTGAGCGTGATTGATTATATGTATGACAACATAAATAAGGATCTTGATGTGAACACATTGGCAGATAGAGCATGTATGTCGGCCTATCATTTTCATCGTATTTACCGTGAGTTTGCGGGTGAACCTATTAATGTAACCGTTAGGAGAATGCGCCTACAAAAAGCTTCTGTAATGTTACTACGCAGTGATATGAGTCAAGCTGAAATTGCCGCAAAAGTACAATACGGCAGTGTTGCCGCCTTTAACCGCGCTTTTAGCAAACACTATGGTCAAACACCTGACGTGTATAGAAAGTTACGAAGTACACCCTTGGTTGACCACTGTGCGTTTTATCCTTTATCAAAGAAAGAGTATCCGTTTATGTTTAATATACAGCAGCACACCACGCCAGAAATCATGCTCATAGGTCTTGAACACCATGGTGATTATATGAAAATTGGCCAAGCGTTTGAAAAATTGACCGTCATAGCCGGAGCCCATAACCTCATCAATGAAGCAACACGGTTTTTTGGTTTATACTACGATGATCCAAAATCTGTTGAGCTATCACAGCTCAAATCACTTGCCTGTATCAGTATTGCACCTGATGAAGCAGAGCAACTAGATCCACAATTAAAAGTTGTAACGGTGCCCGCTGGCAACTGTGTGAGTGTATTATTTAGAGGTGACTATGCAGAGCTGGAAAAACCGTATGATTGGCTTTTTGGACAATGGCTGCCGCAAAGTGGCCTAGAGCTAATTGACTTCCCACCATTTGAAGAATATCTAAATGACTTAAAAGACACCGCCCCCGTGGACTTACTGACCAATATTAATTGCCTAGTCAAATAACATAAAGCCCTGATATCACTATCAGGGCTTTATCAATTAACCACATTGTTCGCTATTTGTTTATCTCTACAATTTAAAATGTATAGCTTGCTGTTAATTTAACGTTTCGTTCATTTCCTGGTAAACCACCTAAAAAGAGTGCTTTAGCATAATATTTTTCATCCGTTAAATTTTCTAAATTTAACCTAAGTGAGTATGTTTCAGTATGATATGCAACCGCTGCATCCCAACGCGTATAGCTACCAATGGTCGATGTTGGTAATCCAAAATTAGCGGCGTTAATCGTACGCTCACCAATATAGCTCGCTCCTAAACTGACCTTTAAGGGTGCGTTTAATTGCGCTAATGCTAAATCATAATTCAGCCATATGCTCCCTAACTTCTCTGGGATCCCTTTTCTTTGACCTGATGCTTTGTTGCTTCGAATCTCAACCGCATCTTGCCAAGTGGCATTCGCATTCATACTCAATACATCATTAATCGCCAAATTGATGTCTACTTCGACCCCGTCTGATTTGTTTTCATCATCATAAAAGTACTGCGGCACATCAATATTATACTCTGCATCATCTGGATTATCGTTAAATTGCTCGTTGTTATAACGAAGGTTCGTACGACGCGTATCAAACCACACCACCGATCCAATCAAGTCTTCATCTAATGCAGTAAAGCGCACACCTAAATCGATTGATTCAGACTCTGAATCTGGTCGATTCTCTTCATTTTCATATCTGGGCGTGCTGGTATCAATCAAACTGCCCAATACACTATAGGCGGTACGACCTTTCGCAACGTTAATAAATGCGGCAAACTGCTCAGTAAACTGGTAATTGGCACCTGCATTAAAGGTAAAACCACTATCACTGGTATCAATTTCATCACTGATCCCTGGAGTGCGGTCAGTCCCTTTATGTTGATATTTTTGCTCTACCTTTGTATGGGCTGCGCCTAAGCGAACCGTTAATTCATCAGTAATGTACAAAACTTCCTGAGCGCTGATCCCATACGCTGTGAGTTTTTTGTCATAATTGCTTCGTAACGTAGGGCTATAATCTTCAAATGCACCCGTTGGCCAATTCGGATTGCGAATATCTAAAATGTAAGGCAATGCATTTTTACCTTCACCCGCGCCATCTGCATCATATATTGACCAGCTTTTATAAGCCATATCGCGGCTTTCATAGTTTGCACTGATTAAGTGTTCGCCAACCACAGAACCGACACTCCAACTCAATTTTAAGTCAGCAAAATATTGCCATGTTTTCTCGCTGGCGATTTGCTTTCTGTATTCTTGGCGTCGTGCTGAGTAAGGATAAACCGTGTCATCGAGTAATAATGGCGCGCGCGGGTCAGCATTAATTTCACCATTACGTTCCCAATACACATAATTGTACGCACCGGTCTGACGAATAAAGTTAGAGTCGTATTCTCGATATAATAGTTGTTGTGTAAAGCTTGACGAATTGTCAAAGTACCAATCATGACGAAGTTTCACGCGTTTTTCTTCACCTTGGTTTGGTTTTGACAAAGGTGAAATTAAGTTACCAGACCCTAAATCAAAAGGATGTAACCCATCAGACGCTGAAATTGAATTCGCAAGTTCAGTACGTTGTGCCTGTGTTAACTCAATGCCCAGCTTATCATCACCATCTGCATTGGTGTCATTGGGCAGCATATCTGCCGTAACAACACCAGGGTTACCTGCAATGCTATCCCAATTTAAAATTCTTACCGGATCACCCACTGAGTCAATTTGTACTTCATCATCTATGTATGCAGCCGACAGTAATAAACGGTGATTATCATTCGGCTCAAAACTCAATGACGCATATACCTCGTTACGTTCGGACCCTAAACTTCTAAAACCATCCGTACTGTCATGATTAGCAACGAAACGGTAAGCCCATTCTTCAGAGAGCACATTACTTGCGTCAATCATAACACCGTATGTATTCCAAGCACCTGCCGTCGCTTTAATTTCATACTGCTCTATATCCAAGGGCTTTTTTTCAACAAGGTTTATTACGCCACCCGCGGCACCAATACCATACAATCCAGTAGCCGGCCCTTTTAAGACTTCGATGCTTTCAACATTACTCAACGTGCGCGTTGGATTAAAACTATTACCTAAGTCTGCGCCCCCGTACATGCCGTCATACGTATAACTCACCCCGAGTCCACGTAATATCAGGTTGTCACCTACGCCATAGTTGTTACCTGCTTGTGATAAACCACTCACATTGCGTACTGCGTCTTGCAAAGTGAGCGCGGCTTGATCTAACAATAGTGCTTTATCTACCACAACAACCGCTGCTGGTGTTTGCATCAAAGCCATATTTGATTTTGTGGCGGTGCCAGAGTCTAAAATAAGCTGATTATGACGGCCGTATACACTGATACGTTCAACACTTTGTTCGTTGGCCCTCTCCTCTTGTGCAATAACGTTTGCAGAAACAGCGACACTGCCAAATAAAGCTAACTGAACAGATATAGCCAGTGAACTCACACCAAAACCAAAACGTGAAGGTTGCATACAAACTCCTAAAAATACTGCAACAAGAGGTGGTTACCTCAAAAATAGGAGGCGCATATTAGCAACAAACACAAATGATAACAACTATCATTTGTGTTTTATAAATGTTTACTTTGTTATTGTATATCGAGATATAAATCCCTTTTGGAATAAATAATTACCTTCTACACATTCTAGAAACATCAATAACATCGTCTTAAATTCGTATACCTATAACAAAAACGCCACCTCAACTCTTATTTGCACATCAGCCCTATGAATAGAGTGAAGCAAGCTTGGTTTTAGTCC
The DNA here is from genome assembly GCF_018100885.1 of Pseudoalteromonas sp. MMG013. Classification (NCBI taxonomy): domain Bacteria; kingdom Pseudomonadati; phylum Pseudomonadota; class Gammaproteobacteria; order Alteromonadales; family Pseudoalteromonadaceae; genus Pseudoalteromonas; species Pseudoalteromonas sp. MMG013. The sequence continues at coordinate 6,162 of NZ_JAGJEE010000046.1, forward strand.
GTTGTTTTATGCGTTTGCGTCGGCGGGAGTACCATAAATATAACCCCGTAATACCCAAGAGAATTGGTGCCAATCCAACAATACTGTATATAATTTTACTGGCCAACCCCGCGAAATTACCAAAGTGTAGTTTACGAAATGTATCAATCATCACAGTGACAAAACCCTGCTCACGAATGTCATAGCGGCTTAGGTATTGCCCTGTTTGGCTATCAAACGTCACCATACTGCCATAGTCACTCAGTAACGGGTTAGATGCCGGAACTTGTCCAAATAAGGTAATATTTTGATTTGGTTCTGTTGGAAATAAAATGTAGGTAGTCTTGAAGCCAGCTACATAGTCCGGTGCTGTGACAACCATATCTGTGATGCTAACATCATCAACATAGAGACGCTTTTGCATAATATGATGTTCTGGCCGCTGTTGATGCTCTTGCCATTCATGAATATAAATAGAGATGTTGTAGTAACCACCCGTCACACCTAAAATGAGCAATACTGGTGACGATAATGTGCCAACCATTTTATGAATATCGCTTAATACAACCAACAAACGCTGATCCCAGCGCAGTGTCAGTACTCTTTTCCAAAACTGCCGATAAATGACTAAACCTGAGATGCCTAAAAAAATTAGAAACAGCGCAAAAATACTGGTGAATGCAGTCCCTAGGTGTTCATCAAGTCCATTAATATCATTGAGTAATAATGTGTAATGTAACTCTACTAACCAGTCGGTCAAGTAGTGATGTAAATGCTCTGGTGTACTTAGAACCTTGCCAGTGTAGGGGTTCAAATGGGCTTTAAACCAAATATTTGTGCCTTTTTTAATTAAATATATTCGATCTGCCTCGCCATTATTACCGAGCAATTCCCAGCTTCCCAACTCATACTCTGGCAATTGTTGACGCACAGCGATAAGCAAGTCATCTTCTAACATGCGCTCTTCTGAAGCAAAAACAACCGTTTCTTCTGGCAGTAAAATACGATCAATCTCTGTTTTAAAAACCAAAAGACTGCCCGTCAAGCAAATCAATAAAAATGGCAGTAAACACAACAAACCAACCCAACTATGAAGCTTATATAGCTGCCTTTTAGTCATAAACACGTTCAACCAATACATTGCAATTATCACAATATATTATTTTAAATAATATTAATTATCAATCTCATATGTATTTATGTTGAGATGTATATAAATACCCCTCAGTAAATTGTAAGATGAGGTTTTATGCTACTCGGCGGAGTTACTTAATGGCTCGGTGGTAAGTGGTTTCGATTTATCACCTGGCTTTTTGTCAACAGTTCCTGTGTTACTTGCTGAATACGCAATCAATAAGCGGTTTATTTTTTCCACCTTCGCAACATCCAACACGTTACTTTGGTAACAGTCAATACGATTAATCAATTGAGCCAATAAACATACTTCTGCAGGCGTTGGGGTTTTAAATGTCACCTCCTGATTAAAAACAATTAAGCCTATCACTTCATCGTCAAGACCTATCAGCTCTCTCAACAAACTTAAACGTTGATCCAAACATCTTAACGGGTTGGTGAAATGCGCTTCATGTTTTTTATTTCTCTCTATCCATGTTTCTGAATGCCTGTCTGCATAAACATCACCCAGTTGAGATTGGCTAACAATTAAAAACACCCCGTGTTTAGAAGTAATGACTTGATCTAGTTTGATGTTGCCACTTGAGGTTGGCAACATCAGATTATGATGCAAACTGTAATGCGTTTTTAGAAGCCCTTTTCTTAATGTCGATTTTAGGTAGTGATTACTAAAGTGTCGTTTGGCCATTCTGGTGATATAAGGGCTCGTCGACTTTATAACAAACAAAAATACCAGCAATAATATAACCGCGATAACATACTCCCCAATATACTGCCATAACGGTATAAACCCTGAAGATATATCTTCAACTTTAGAGACTGATGAGACGTATAAGCTCGGATCCCGAAGGTCCACTTTAGGCTTTGAGGCTTTCACTACTTTAGTGTGGGTATTAATGACATCATTAATCTTTTGCTCTTGTTCCGCATGTTTTGGTTCTGTCGTAAAAGCGGTTTTCACAGGGTGACGTATTGCCCACTGTCGTTCAAAAAGTAATTTTTGTGCTGCTTGCTCATCACTACATCGGACTAACTCCGCCATATTATTTTTATAGGAATCGCAGTGCGGTGGTCGTTGATAAAAACGTTGCCATGCTTGTTGTTTTCGTTGATCACGATAACTTGATAACTGAGAGTGGGCATTATTCTCGGTTTGTGCTTGCCCCGAAATTGCCAACTCTACTGGTACTTTTAAAGCAACAACAATTTGTGATTCAAGTTCGGTGGGGTTTTGGCAGAATACCTCTATGCGTTCTTTTAAACGCCCCGCTCGATTGGATAACTGACGATGTTGTACCCCTGATGCCGTTTTAATTAATAACTGAATATTCGCGGCTTCTTGATTAAATCGTGCACACTGCTCCACAGTCAATTGTGGCTCATAACTCAGTACGTTCAAGCTAAGCAACGAAGCAACGACCAGCAAACATTTCAGTATTAACCGCATTTTATCATCCATTTAAAACCCGCACATGATGACTGCAACCCGAGGCTGCGTGTCTATCTTTTTGACACAGTATACATTGTAATAGCCTATTCGCTATTATTGCGTTCCTAAAAAAAGTAACTCATCGGTATGCCAATGTTCTACAACGGCTTCACTATTGAGAGTCACCAATCTACCACTGCTTAATTCAATCATATCAAACAAGGTTGTGCCCATTGATTCAGCCTCTATATGCCAACTTAATACCTCTTTACCAGAAGACATATGCCACACAGTTAACTCTGATTTTGGCGACGATGTTAAAAGATAGGGTGAACCGGAAAGAAACAATGCGTGTCGAAACCATTTAAACCGAGACATATAATCTAACTGCTTGCTCAATTTCCCATTACTAACATTTAACACTTGCTGAGTTTTCAGACTATCTGACACAAACATTTCATTACCTGTACGTGCCACCGAAAGCGTACTAATTCGTGAAGGGTACCTGACTGAGTATAACGTATTCCCCTCATCCATTGTCCATGCTTTAACATAGCCATCATGAGCAGCACTTAATACGCCAATACTATCAGGTAAAAAATGAATATGAGTTACATTGCTTGTGTGAGGGACTATTCTACGAGTTTGCTTGTTTTCGCGATTAAAAAGCGTAACCGAACCATCCGTCATGCCTATTCCCACTAACCTAGCATCTAATGACAATTGCAAAGTTGTAATTCTTGCTAATTCATCAAAACCAGATACATTGAGGGTCCCTTCAAGGTTACCCGTATTTATATCCCACAATTGTAGTACGTTACTCCCCGCAACAATAATCAAACGGTGTTGCTTATTGAATAAAAACGTTCTTATGGTGGTGGGCAATGCCTCTTTTGCCAAAGAAAATACCCCCTTTTTAGAACGCACATCCCATATATTAACACTTGGCCCTTCCATCACTAATGCAGCCCATTCACCATCGTGTGATAATTTACCGTCAAGTACACGTTCTTCACTCAGCACATAACGCTTTTGAGCTTGTGCAACAAACGGGTCTGAACAACCAAGTAAAGTACAAAGTAACAATAAACTGCCGATGAAGTAATTCACGCTATAGCGCCTTTATTAAATCCAAATTCCACCGTTCAAGTACCGCATCAGAATTAAACGTGAACAAATTACCATGATCATCGGCATGCATTGCAACAATGCTCGCCCCCTTATTTTTGGTCTGAATAGTCCATGTCCCTAGCTCCTCTCCAGTTTCTGTGTGCCATAAAGACAGATGTGATTTAGAAGAAGATGTCGCCAATAGCGCCCCATTCTCAACGAATGTTGATTGCCTAAATATTTTAAACCGTGCACTATAATTTAGCTTAGCCTGCTCTGCGCCCGAAGTTAATTGTTTAATATGTTGTGCACTTAACCCATCTGAAACAAAAAACCGAGAGAAATCACGTGTGGTCGCTAAACTAGTAATGCGGTGTGCAAACTCTTGCTCAAATAGCGCTGACGAAGAACCAAATTGCCATAACCCAATTTTACCATCTAGCCCACCAGAGAGAAAAAGCGCGCCTTGAGTATCAAATTTTAAATGCCGTATGGGTTGGCTATGTGGCTTAAAACGATTATTCAATCGCGTGTTTATATCAGCCATATTCAGTGACCCATCAGCCATGCCCACAAGCAGCCGGTCTTTATGTGGTGATAATGCCATGGCAGTGATCGTTGCGCGCGCTGACACTCCTGAAAACTTTACTTTACTTATCATTGCTTTAGCTGGAACAGACCACAGGCCGACAGTATTATCATTGGCCACTAAAATCAGCGATTTATCTTTTGATAAAACGACATGTTTGACTGGCTTTAACACTTTGTCATCTGGGATTTTAAATTCCACTTGTTGCGAGTCAACCCGCCAGAGCATGACAGATCCTGTACCGGTGACTCCTAGCAATAGTTTACCGTCGTCAGAAAATTGCCCCTGTGAAATTGATTCTGTCGAAAACGTATGAACAACCCCATCACTTATTTCAACATCATGTTTGCAACCAATTAAAAGTAATAAAATCAATGCCATAAAAACTTCAGGCCAACGCATCTTTGCTACTCCAATAATATCTTGAGTCATATGTTCTCAAGCACAACTCATTTAAGCAAATTTAGAAGCAAGTTTAGTGCCTGCGCGCTTAACTGGCTGAACAATTACCAGCACTATTGCGAAATAGTGACCGATGAAGGCTTTAATATATGGACCGACATCGGCGTGGTAACCTCATTCGGGTTAAATGGTTCTGCATTTTCTAGTGCTTTATGTGCCAAATATTTTCGTGTTTTTTCCAAATCCATAACCCGCGTCACAATTTCACCTGTTGCGAATGCACTGTGTCCTACAGCTGACAGTGGAAAAACCATAACACCGTCTTTCACTTTCACGGTTATCTCATCATTGTCAGTGACTTTAAGTGCCATCCAACAGCCTTTCTTTTTACATACTTTGGTCACAATACCTTTTAAAGTAACGGGTTTATTACGGTACGATGAAATATCACGCAAAACCTCCTTAGCAGCCACTAATTTACTCATATCAGCCCCCCCTGCAAACTCTTCTGCATTTGCAGTCAATGACCCGCCACATAACAATAGTATGGACAGCACTTGCCTCATTTTCGACTCCTTATAATGTCCCTTTAAAAACTCAAACGAATACAACTACTCCGTGAACATATCAAAGAACATGCCAGAAAAAAACCCATTTTGTTCAAGTTTAGCGCTTTGTTATAACCAAAAGTAATTAGTTATTGTATTTAGCTATTTTAAAGCGTAATATGCGCCCCGCAATACGAAATGAGAACTATTACCATTAAGGATTAATACCATGAAGTACTCTGCCATTTGTCTTTGTATTAGCGCAGCTATCCACACTCAAGCACACGCTCAACTAAAAAAAACCTCTGCCGATGAACACATTGAAGTGCTTGGCCATAAAATCACAGCGCCCAATCATGATGTCGCCGCATCAGTCTCCGCGCTGTCTTCAGATGATATAAAGCGAGGTCAATCTGCTGATCTCACACAAATATTAAAAGCACTGCCTGGAGTTGATATTTCTGGGAGTGTCACGCCACTGTCAGCGCAACCCAGTATCAGAGGATTATACGGCGAACGTATCCATGTATCTGTCGATAGCATAAAACGTAAAACAGACTCTGATGGTAGCCAAAACATTTCTACCATTGGCAGTTTAGGCGTCGATCCGAGTCAATTAAAACAAATTCAAGTGCTGCGAGGCGCAGACTCATTAACCGTTGGTTCAGGTGCTATCGGCGGTAGCATTAGAATGGTGACAAAAGACGCAGAAGACTACTTAGACAACACAGGGATAGGTGCTCAGTTCTCAGTTCAAAACGAATCGGTTTCGGATTCAATGAACAGGTCCATCAACGTATTTCAGCTCACGGATACAACCGATACTATTATGACCATGAGCCACGTGGAGTATGATGATATTGACGTTGTTGGTGCACAAAACCACAAAGAAGTCGTCGCACAAACAGACAAAATTATAAATCAATCCGAGCGCAGTAACGTCGCATTAAAAAATACATGGTACTTTCACTCTCAACATTATTTAAAAAGCAAAATTGATTACAGCAAAACAAAATCGGTCGATCAACCGTATGACCAACGACTAAGCTTAGGTATAAAGTACCCGACTTTAATGGAAGATTATAAAAACGATTACCTCGAAGGTATGGTCAATTATAGTTACCAACCAGTCAGCGCATTGATTGACTTAGATATTCAAGCATTTTACGCAAAAAAAACCTACGACAAAATTACCAAAGGATATATCCCAAGAGGCGATAAAAAAGTCAGTTATGATAAACAAAGCTATGGCCAAAGCAAACGTCACGGTGTGCGACTTGCTAACCTATCTCAATTTGACGGCTTTGTTAGCCACAAACTAGCTGTTGAGCTTAATTATGAGCATGAGTCTTTTGATCAGCATCAGTTTGAGGAACAGATACGTACCAGCTACTATGGTGAGAGTAATGCTGATTCATTGTCTATTTCAATTATTGATCAGAGCCAGTTTTTTAACCGTAAATTATTAGTCACCGCGGGCCTTAGATATGACGAATACCAGCGCCGTACAAACACATTCAAACCCTTTGGAGGTAATAGTGATGATGCAACGTCTAGTGAACTTGGCCTAACCTATAAAGCCACCCGCCATGTAAATTTTTATCTAAAAACTGCCCAAGCATTTAGAGCTCCGTCATTGCAAGAATTGTATAAAAAAGATCAGTGGCGCTGTCATATCGGCGGTAAGATTTGCTTCAGTGAACCACAACCGAATTTAAAAGCTGAAAAATCTACAAACTATGAAGGAGGATTTGGATTCAGTATCGAAAACCAACGCTACGCTGACACGTTCCATATAAAAGCCATTTACTTTAACAACACAATTGACGATTACATCGATAATATCCCTTTCATGTATTATCTTGATAACGCGGGCAATAAACACTTTGGCTCTCCAGGCCCAAAGCCCACCAATGGCATACCGGTTGCTACACATAGAGACTACAGTGCTAAAAATATTGGCCGATTAGACAGTGAAGGCTTCGAAGTTGAATCCCATTATCAGTATCTTAATACCAGCATATACTTGGCATATTCTAAAATGAATATGGATGTTATGGGTGTGCCAAACTTTTTCTTAGGTAATGTAGACTATACAAAACAACCCTATTCAGAAGCCCCCGCTGATAAACTGACGTTTAACAGTCATTATCAACTCAGCCAGTCACTGAATGTTGGCTTTCAAATACGTCATTATCGTTCACAACAAAGGCTCAGTGAGCAATATTTACAACGCGGTTATGGTACAAGCACCGCCACTGTTTACAATTTCAATGGCCATTATCAAGGAAACGGTCAACTTTCAGGGCTAAATATACGTGTTAGTGTCGACAACATAACGAACAAACGTTATTTACGCGCACCAGCAAGCAGTGCCACCGACCCAAGTGAACTCGGCCGCAATTACAAATTAGCATTGAGTTATCAATTCTAGCGGCGCATATATAACGTATCAAATAGGTGATGCATCAAACCATCACTTATTTTCTCGTTTTCTATATGCACTCGGTGTAGACCCAACCTGCTGTTTAAATGCGCTATAAAAAGCAGACCGCGAGTTAAACCCCACCGCCATTGCAATATCTAATACACTATCATTTGTGTTACTAAGCTTAACCTGTGCGGCTTCAATTCGTGAACGATTTACCCATTCAAAAAATGACGTCTTCATGGTCTGATTTAACGTTTGAGAAATGTAGTGTGCGGGAATATTCAAGTGTATCGACAACTTGTATAAAGTGAGTTCATTGTTTAAATATAACGCGTCGCTAACTAACGCATTATTTAACTTGTCGGCAATTCGCTGCGACTGTGCATCACCTAACGCAGACCGCTGATACTTAATTTTGCTGCGTGCCAAATCAATAGGCTCCTCAGCCAATTTTTGATACACCGTTTCAAAGGCTGGGCGCTGGCGCAATGCCTGTATAGAAAAAAACCACACAACAACTAAGTTCAATACCAGTGGAATAACGTCACTCACAAAGCGTATTTTCTCGTTGAAATTCGAGAACAACACCATAAGTAACCACACCCAACTACCAATAAGTAAGCACAAAGTGACATTAATCCAATACAAAGATTTATGGGTTTCATTGGTAAATACTTGCCTTAAGCCTGCTCTGTAGCATTTTAATTGCTTGAATATCTTATAAATATAGAGGCTGCTTTGCACTAGCCACAATAAGAACAACGACGCGACGAGTATTGCGCTGAACTGTTCAACGCCAGCTTTTAACTGTGCATCATCGGCGTAAAATATCTTAAATTGAGACTCACTAGGAAGGCATAACACCACAACCCCAACGATTACACCAAACAGCGCCAGCACAGCGTGTAATAAATGCGCTCTTTTGAGCTGCCAACGATAAGTTGCTGTGAGTCCTTCAATGTACAGCCAAATACACGGCATAATTAACATCCAAAGAACGCCACTGAGTGCAATATAATAAAGTTCTAATTGCGCAAAATGCGCAAACACTAATGGCTCAAGGCCGACCACACCTTGCACCATCAAAAACACCATAAAAGGCACAACATATGCTCTGCCTTTTATCCGTGTTGCCAACAAAGAGACGACAAAAATGGCGATACCAAATGTAATTAATCCAAGTATTATTTCTGGGCTCATAAATTTTTCTTAGTATATTTTTCAATGAATTAAAGTGCATTTTGAGTATTAAAACGTAATACTACACTGACTTTTATGTCTTCGCCAATTGTGCTGGACGACATCAATAAACAATCAACATAAGGTGTCTCATAAAACCAACTACAAATAAAAGAGACTCGTATGGACATGTCACCTATGATGCTAATTCATATTATCACAGGCAGTATCGCCGTACTTTCTGGTGTCGCTGCATTGGCACTTAAAAAAGGCAAAAAGCCGCACCGTAACGCGGGCAAAATTTTCGTTGTATCAATGACCCTCATGGCATTAACTGGCGGTTATATTGCCTATATAAAGCCAATGATGATCACCCTAATTGCCGGGCTATTTACACTACATTTAGTACTGAGTGCTTTTCTCATTGTTAAGTCTCCCCCGCATGCAATCAAATCATTGGATTATATGCTGCCATTTGCCAGTGCAGGTTTATGTGTTGCGAGCGCCTATTTTGGCTATAACGCACTCACGAGCCCCAGCGGCCATGTTGATGGATTCAGTCATGAACCTTACTTCTTTTTTGCATTACTGTCATTGGTCGCACTCATCGGTGATACAAAGCTTGTTATCAACAAAGGGATTTCGAACACCCAACGCATGACCAGACATATTTGGCGCATGAGTTTCGCGCTATACATTGCCATAGGGTCATTTTTCGGACAAGGTGCACAGGCACTGCCCGATATGATCACACAAACGTTTCTAATGCATATACCTGAGCCCCTTATATTGCTCATCATGTGCTTTTGGCTCGGTAAGACTTGGCTAAACAGTCGTAAAAGTAGACCCGTGTTCAATCAATAAAACGATTGCGCCTCACAGTGCCAATCGGGCCTATTTCATTGCAACAACACACGATAAGTCAACAGTTTATAGATCTGTAAACTGGTCCCGTAGCCATTGCTGAAACACTTTCACTTTGTGCCAGTTAAAGTGTCCAGCAGGCCCTGCTAAATAGTATTGATACTCACACGAAACTTTAAAGCTGGGCAGCACCTCAAGCTGCCCTAACGCCAATTGCGGTTGGATCAACTGACGACGTAGCATACCAACGCCCTGCCCTGCAAGTGTGGCCTGCATCACGAGTGCCGCATTATCTATTTCCAAAAAATGAGAATCAAAGTCTTGCTCTAATTCAATTTCCCGAAACAGTATTTGCCAAGCCCGCTCAGCATCAGGGCAAATATCCATGATTAAATTGTGACGCTTGATCTGTGCTTTTAAAGGTTTATCAATATTGATCAACCCGGGTTTGTAAGCCAATAACATATCATCACAGGCCAGTTGCTCACTGTGTAAGTCAGGATAATGTCCCTTGCCAAACCTGATCCCTAAGTCGGCATCACCAGAATCAAAGTCCACCAAACTATCACTGGGATCTATACGAATTTTTATTTCTGGGTGCTGCTGCTGAAAACTGCTCACTCTTGGCAGTAGCCAACACGTTGCAAATGAGGGAAGTACCGATATATTTAAAATCGAGGGTGAAGGATCTTCTTCTATCGCTTTTAAACCTGTATTTAAATGTTCAAACGCTTGTAAAATATGTGGGTACAACATTTTACCTTTGTGTGTCAGTGTTACTTTTCTTGTCTGGCGTTCAAACAATTGACATGCTAAATGCGTTTCCAAGCTGCGGATCTGCTGGCTGATCGCCGCTTGTGTTACATACAAGCGATCTGCTGCTTCTTTAAAGCTACCTAACTCTGCGGCATATTTAAAGTACATTAAACTTTTTAATGGGGGAAGTTGCATTGCATTACACATTAGAAAAGCTTAAGCATAGTAAAGTTTTTATCGTTTGTCAGTAATCTTAAATCACTTAATACTCATTAGGCATCAAACAACTAAAGAGCATTACTATGAATAAGTTACTTATACTACCTATATTATTCACTGCCAACATACTGTCTGCAACTATGGTACACGCCACAGAAAGTCAGCAAGAAACAATCAATACTGCTGAAGGTTACCCGTATAAAAACTTAATTATGAGGGCTGATAAAGTTGAGCTTATATATTCAAATAACAATGAAAATACAGTTTGTCGTGTTAATGTTTTGAGCGACAACCTGACTCATAAAGGCATTAATCGTACGGTCAGTAACAACAAGTTCAAGAAAACCCCGATGGCTGCGTGCTTAACACGTGATACAGCCAAACAACTGCTAACAAAACTATGAACGCCACACTCGCTTACACACTCGATCGACGTGCGTATCATTCACTTTAGTGCGTTGCTAAGCGGTCCATTCGCCATTGATTAAACGCTTGTTCAATGGTTGGGTGGGCGGCTTCCAATAAGCCCGCAATTTGCTCACTTGATAACATCACACACATATTTTGCTGCTCTTGTCTAAGCAAAGCCAATAACGCTTGCTCTGCTGGAACGTCATTAAGCATATAATGTACCCATGCCCAGCCACTAAAGTATAATTGAGCTGTATCAATACTGCCCCACTGAGTTTCAGAATCGAGCACCGAATAAAGCTCCATAGGTGTTCTATTCAGTATGCGGTAATCTACGTCAAAGCCACTGTGACCATTAACACTTTCAAATGTTTCAGCCAACCCTTCATTTAGCCAGCGAGGCATACTCCCAATGAGCCTCAGATTAATTGCATGTACAGCCTCATGAATGGCGGTTTTCAAAGTCGTGTTATCTCCCTTATATTCGACAAAAGCGGAGTTGTTACCATGAAAAAAGACACCTTGGCTTGAACGAGGGTCAAACCCCCCTTGCGAGGTATGATCTTCATAAGCTGCGCGACTATCCATAATAATTAAGTTCACATCAATGGGCTTGACCGCGCTTTGTCCTAGCATACGCACGTAATGAGTATGTACACTCCTTAATCGTGTAACCAACTTTGTAGTGAATGTCGTATTGATGACGCCTTGATGATAAACTTTTAATTCAAGCTGCTGATTAATAACACTTTCAAATAGAAAAAATTCAGGGCCAAGCGTTTCAGCCAACCGCCTAGCAGAGTCTCTTTGATAATTAAAGAACCCGCTCAGATCACATTGTTTGTGTTCAAGCTTTCTCTGAGGTTGGGCTGCAATCGTTGTTTTACGAATTTCTGGCGGTAATGCGTTATCCGTTTGAACTGTGACCACATTTTTTGACATGCTGGGGGAAGGCATAGCTGTGCTTTTACTTTGAAAGTCGAGAAAAAACCAAATACATACAACAATAACGATAACCGCCACAATAATACGTTTAAAAGCCATAAAATTACTGCCACCCCAATTAGCATTAACTGACAATCTACTTAACCACCATTTAGTCATTGTAAGCCTAACATATAAAACAAAAAAGCTACCATGTAATAGGCACACCACGACGAAAAGCCAGCTCACCTCTTCCCGTAATAAAGCCAGATGCAATCACTCCCTCATCAACACTGAAGCGTGCAATAACACCATGACCCAATCTCAAAAATAATAATTTAAGGCATCAACATGCCATAAACACGCATTATTTCTCCTCACTTTATCCATGTCACAGAGTACCCAAAAAGAATAAATACACACTAATTTTACAAAATTACCGGTACAACTGTAACTAAATTGTAAATATTGTAATGTATCTTGCTCTGCGTTGCGCAACACAACATAAAACACACAACAACTTTCGAGGAAATCATGAAAACAATATCAACGCTCTTTGCAACAGCTTTAACTGCATTGGCATTCGCACCAACCGCCAATGCCTACCTATACAAAGACCCTGGTTACGTAGAGCAGAAATCACGTGTTATCAATAAAAACAACGCAGTGGGTCGCTCTCACCAATACAGAGATCAACAAGGGTGGATGTATGTAGATGAAACGAGTAAAGGGGCAACCAGTGGTTTTTATCAAGCAGGAAATTGGTTAAAACTTCACAATCGCAATTTTAAAATTGCAGTTGGCTCTGTCGAATTTGCCTTCAACCCAAGTAAGCTTGATTGCACACAAGGTATGACATTTAATTTAACTGTTGGTGAAGATAGCGTTGCTGCATTTAAACCCAATTGTGACGACTTGCTAAACGCATCAATCACTTACCCTGTTGAGTATTATTTCGATCTAATACCTGAAGCAATCAAGCCAAAAGTTGAGTTACCACTTGATCCGTTAGGTCTATTAAAGCTTGGCGTTAAATTTGGTGCCGGTATAGAAGCTGGTGCCGATTTTACGGTGGGTGGTGTCATTGGCGGTCACAACAACGAAGAACCTTTTGAAGTTGATGGTGTTAGACGACCAGATTACATTTACGCAGAAGTTGCGCCTTATATTGGGGGAGTAGTAAGTAGCTCAGCATACGCTTCATTTGGTCATGGTATTTCTGAAGCCGGTGTGAAAGGTAAGTTAAGCCTTTTAAAAGTAAAAGGTAAAGGGTATGTGGAAGCAGGGATCCGCCGAATCAAACATGATGAACAAATAATAGAACAAGGCTTTTTGGAGCTAAAAGTGACCACCCAATTCAGTGGTGGAGACGGAAAAATTCAAGCTTACTGCAAAAAGCTATGGGGTTTACTGCAATTCAATGTTGATGTCATGAAATGGGACCCACTTTATCAACGTGAATACACATTATATGAATACGCTAGCCCACAATGGGACACGCTATAACCTTTTGTATTGAACACCGTGGTGATCTAACTGGTCACCACAACAGGAATTGACCATGAAGCTAAAAGCAACTTTACTACTACTTGCATTGTGTGCTGGGTGCATACTTTACATCACACAGCATAAAGAAGAGCAGGTAGAGCAAACCTTATTTAAAAACCCGATTTCACACAGTGCATCGAAAAAAATATTGCAACACACATACTCCGTAACAATAGAGTCAGCCGTGCTCGCCGAAAATAAAGCCGTCATAACCCATTCATCTCTTAGTTGGCACATGCATTTAGGCAATACACAAGTCAACCAAGGCCTATTGACCGATATTGTGTTTATGAATAATGGCAAGCCACAGCCTTTAACACCACAGTTGCCATTCACATTTAACCGTCGTGGCACTGAGATCACGCAAGTAAACTTGCTCGCCTTACCGAGTGAACATACGTTAAATGTATTACCTAACATACTTAATTTAATGAGTTTCTCAGAGCAGTCAACCTTAACGTTTAACGATGCGCATGGGAAGAAGACCTACTCATATAACAGGTTAGGTGATCAGATAAGCCGCCACCTTGAGTCGCGTCAGCTTCATTCTGCATCTGCGATTAATGATGAGCAAGAGCATTGGTCAATGACCTTAACTAACCATGACACCCCTGTGGAGGTAAGCTATTCATCTGAGAACCTATGGGAAAATAATGCACAAAAATATCAGGTAATACAAAAAGTGCATATTACCCGCCTGAATCATCAATCGATGCCGCTAATAGCAGTAAGTCGCGATCACAATGCCACTTTGACAAAGGCATCTCAATCTCCGGTTGCACGAGAAATTACAGGCCCTAAAGCATTACAAGACGCAATCTTGGAACTAAAAACATCGCTAGATCCACTATTAGCCAAGCATATTGGGAAACACCTGCTCAGTGAATTTGATTTATCTGAACTCGTTGCACTCATCGAGGAAGACCCAACTGCCAGCTCTGCAATTATTTACGCGTTACAAAAAGAACAAAGCCCACTTGCTGAACAGATGCTCACTGATTTACTTTCTACTGAGCAAGTTAATATTCAAACTAAACAAAAACTACTTATTGCACTGGGCCGCTTTGGGGCGTCGTCAAACATCTCGTTTAATGCATTAGCAACCATCGCAGATAAGCCAAATAGTCCATTAGCTAAAACAGCTTTACTAAATTTAGGGTCAATGGCCAAGTTTACCCCACAACAACAAGCTTCGGTTGAGACATTTTTATTAAACTCCCTCAATGGGGAGCAGCACTTAGGCACAGCCATACTTGCTGTAGGAAATAGTAAAATTCCTCATTTGTTACCAACCGTTGCCAAACTTTTACAGCACCCACACGCAGACATTCAACGTGATGCAGTAAAGCTTTTATCAACAGAACCACACTATCATGCACAAATCATCACTGCGTTACTAAAAAACCCCACAGTGCAAAGTGTTGACGTATTCGCTCGCACATTGTCTGATTCAGGCGTGGTACTCAACCAACAAAACAAAAGTCGCTTGAGAAACCTACTAAACTCAACCGACAACCCCATTATTAAAAAACGACTAAAGGCCCTTGGGGTCGGCTAGTGTCCATGAGTCTGTATCGTAAACCATCTATCGGTATAGACTCTGAACCAAGTTCAGAGCGACGAAAGTGTTTTCGTCTTCATGACACAGAATGCCCGTCCTCCCATTCGTCTTCCTGACGCAGGTCAGGACCCATAAACGCACACCTCACCCATAGACTCTGAACCAAGTTCAGAGCGACGAAAGTATTTTCATCTTCCTGACACAAAATGCCCGTCCTCCTATTCGTCTTCCATTCGTCTTCCTGACGCAGGTCAGGATCCATGCAAATCGTTACACCACCCGCGGTCGTCACATAATGGATTCTGAAACAAGTTCAGAACGACGAAAGTGTTTTCATCTTCCTGACACAAAATGCCCGTCCTCCTATTCGTCTTCCATTCGTCTTCCATTCGTCTTCCTGACGCAGGTCAGGATCCATGCAAATCGTTACACCACCCGCGGTCGTCACATAATGGATTCTGAAACAAGTTCAGAACGACGAAAGTGTTTTCATCTTCCTGACACAAAATGCTCGTCTTCCTATTCGTCTTCCTGACACAAAATGCTCGTCCTCCTACTCGTCTCCCTGACGCAGGTCAGGATCCATAAACACACACCTCACCCATAGACTCTGAACCAAGTTCAGAGCGACGAAAGTATTTTCGTCTTCATGACACAAAATGCTCGTCCTCCTACTCGTCTCCCTGACGCAGGTCAGGACCCATAAACACATACCTCACCCATAGACTTTGAAACGAGTTCAGAGCGACGAAAGTATTTTCATCTTCCTGACGCAGGTCAGGATCCATAAACACACACCTCACCCATAGACTCTGAACCAAGTTCAGAGCGACGAAAGTGTTTTCATCTTCCTGACACAAAATGCTCGTCCTCCTATTCGTCTTCCTGACGCAGGTCAGGACCCATAAGCACACACCTCATCCATAGACTCTGAAACAAGTTCAGAACGACGAAAGTGTTTTCGTCTCCCTGACGCAGGTCAGGGCCCATACCTTTACTAACCAATCCAAGCGATAACGATACACGAACTATGACACACCTTCAGAGCAGCGAAACATGAGAATGATCTTTAGAGACAAAATACAAGCCTACGTTAAGTCATTAAAATATCTATAATTGGTACGATTAGTGCTTCCCTGTTCAGATATAAACACTTAGCCAATTTTCTGTCGCGTAAGGGCCTTGATCGTATGAACTTTAATTCATTACCTCCACAAGCATATTCAAATCTAGACATTAATAATTTAGCCAAAACATCTACGAAAACAGCACAGGAGAACAATGCAGCAAATACTCAGGCAACTGACACGGACAATAAACCCGTTTCGACACCCGTAGAGCCAGAAAAAAGCCAAGATGACGCAGCTCAAGCATCTGCAAAAAACAAAAAAGAAGACATAAGCGACCAAGAAAAAATAGTCGGTAATATAAGAATACTGCAAGCAAAGATCGGAGAAGTACGCGCGGATAAAACGCTGTCTAAAGATGAACAAACAGCACAAGTAGCTAAATTGAAAGAACAGCTTGATGAACAGCTACAAAATGTTCAATTGGTCATAAAAAAACAAACCTCCACACTCGTACAAAGTTTATTTGCGAGCAATGGTTCTAGCCATTCAGGCATGATCTTTAACAATCGAGCTTAATAAAAGCAGGCGCATACTATGATTGCGCCTTGCTCCAATACCATTGTGTGATTGCTACCTCATTTTATCGATGTTGAACAAACCAACATGACTTTTTAAAACGAGTAATTTAACCCTGCATACACGGTACGCGGCGTACCAGGTTGAATCCGCTCTTTGCCATACCTTAATTCACTTTGTAAGGCATATTTTTTATCAGTGACATTTGCAATGCGTACATGCAGTTTAAGTGCATCAGATAAATCATAGTTAAACTTCAAATTGGCGACTGTATAGCCTGAATACTTTTGCGTATTTTTAGCATCCATCCAGTAATCACCAATGCTTTGTAGCTCTGCAATGATATTCAGTCCTTCAATAGCACGGCTATTATAGTTAAGCCTTAAATTCGCCACATACTCAGGAGCCATTTGTAAACTGTTGCCTGACAAGTCGTGTGCTTTACTCTCTTTAGACTTATAATCCACGCGGCCTTGGTCTTCAATATAATGATCAAATTCATGATCCGATTGACTGTATGCAAACGCAACCGATACAGAATCAGAATATTGATAATTCACACCAAGCTCTATGCCCTGATGCTCAACACTTGCAGCATTTACCCGATAAGACGCACCAAAATCATCATACGCTGTGACAATGGCATCATCTACAGCCATAATATAATACGCCAACTCTAGCGAGAACGCGTCAAGATTTACCTTATAACCCACTTCGTAAGTATCTGACGTTTCCTCACTTAAAGAACTCAACTGAGCGCTGGTTTCCTTGGTTTTTAAATGATACAGCTCAGACGCAGTTGGAATGCGAATTGCGTTCGCAAAACGCACATACACATTACTGGTATCATCTAATTGATAGTTCAAACTCGCCTTCGGGCTCATATGGTCAAACGTGTCTGTTCTGTCTGCTATCGAGCGATTGCCAAACCCATCGTCATCGTAAACCGCTAAGTTGTTTTCAAACTCATATTCATTGCTATCGTATCTTAACCCTAATGAATAACTCAGCTGGCTCGTGATAGAACCCACATGCTGAATATAAGGTGCTATGCCTTTAAAGCGCGTTTTATCATCATAAAATACATGCCCTTTTGGATACGTTGCCGCCCCCCAACCCGATGTAGTTCTGGTGGCTGCTTGAAAAGAAAATGCATCACCTTGCGAATATTCTAAGTCAATACCAATGGTGGTTTCAAAATCATCACTGTGGCTAAAATTACTTAATGCAAGCACGCCTATCGTTTTTACGCTTGACTCAACTTGCGGCATATTGGGCTGCCACGTTGCGATATAATCGTTACTGCGATAACGCGCATAAGGAATAATCGACGCAAAAACACCATCTCCTTGATACTGATACTCTGAACTAATACGAAAGTAGTCAGTTTTACGCCGAGGATCTATTTTTATCACTTCAGCTGGTAACCCTGATTGCGACGGGTCTTGTGCAAACATATCGGCCGTCAAGGCGTTCAACATTTGTTGATCAAGAGATGAGGCCATTATGCTGGTTTTAAACGAATGTTTGTCGGCAACACTCACTTCGTGCAACACGTTGAACTCGGTTTTTTCAACGCGACTATTGTCACGCCAACCATCATTACTCAAGTACGCTCCTGATATCCTCACCCCATTTTGATCTGATAAATGATGTGTCGCACTGCCTTGATATCGTGCGTACCCATTTTCACCCAAAGTGATACCAACCTCATTTTTATCTGAATCTACAGGGGCCGATAATATATTGACCGTTGCTGCAACAGCACCTGACCCATACAAACTGGTTCCCGCACCTTTCATTACTTCTAGGCGTGAAAGTGATGAATTACTGCTTGCCCACCAAAGTGCGTTGTGATTATAAAAAGCCGCAGATTGCAATGGCACATTATCTTGTAGGTAGAGCGTATAGCCACCATAGTTTATAGGCATTCTAATTGCTGCATTGTGCCCCTGACCGCCCGACAATTGGTTTAATAGTACACCCGGAATGGTTTGCAACGATTCTGATAGGTGCTGGCTATTGTCATTGTTTAAAACGTCTTCTGATACACTGCCTATACTCAAAGCCAATTCAGTACTCGATTTAGCGGTACGGGTTGAGGTAACGGTTATTTGCTCTATTTCATCCATGCCATCATCATAGTTTGCCATTGCATTCAGTGAACACGCTGACAAAATTGACAACGAAATAAGCGAATAACGAAAGCGTTGCTTCATGCTAAATATTCCTAAGTTGTTATTTTAATTAATTACTTTTTACTGGGGTTATTACAGGATGTAATAATCGGCGCGCACAAGCTTGTTTTTGGCGATAACGACGACCTATATACAAACGCACGCCAAACCCTGCGGTAATGACAAGCCCAATACATATAAAGGTCATTATAATATCACGCGTGCCTCTGCCTAATGGGTTTAAAAAATGGTATTTATGAAGATACCCAAAGTGCCAACTCCGTGCGGTTTGCCAGTCGCCATCAACACTGGCAATAAACCCAGTGTGGGGCTCAACACTATAAAGTACATCTGGCATATGTGCGTAGCTAACTTGAATAACGGGCAAACGCTTATTAATAAACCCATATGTCGGACCAAATTTATCAACCTTTTGCCAATGAGACACGGCACCTGCTACGTTGAGTTGCCTTGAAAGTAGTGAGGTGGCCACATCAACACTTGTCACATCAGCGCGTTCACCACGCCAATAACTAAAATCAAGCACAGGCTTATGTTGTGCCTTCACTTGCTTAACAACCTGAGTAAAAATTTGTTCACCAATAACCACTAGTTGAAAGTTGTCACCTTGTGCTTGGAGCAAATCATTAACAGGGTCGTGGGTTAAAGAGGCTGTAAAAATAGCGTTGCCAGGTGACAACGCCCTAAACGTCTCGGGGAAAAGCTTATCAACTAATATATGTATACTGCTTGTCGAAAAGCCCAACATACATACACTTAAAACCACACCGAATGAACGGTGTAATACCGGTGTATTAACCCGTTTGTTTTTTAAACGTCGCCATAGCAAGCTATAACTCAACAAGCCAAAAATAGCAGTGCCAAACAGTAATAATGAGATAGCCAGCATGGGTATAATACGCCATAAATCATGGCGCCCACCAACAAACTCAAAAGTATGAAGTTGCTTAAACCAAAACGATAAACTTTCTCTTAAGGGCGTATTATGTGCCGCAATGCGCTTACTTAAGGTATCAACATAGAGGTTATTTTCATTCGATAAGGTGACACGATACACCGGCAGCATACGATTTATTTCCGCATATGCAGGGCTAAATTCATTAATTAATGCGACTTCTAACGCCAGCTGACCAGACCAGGTTTGTGCCAAATAACGAGCATAAAGCTCATCATTCAAGGCCCTATTTACTACACCTGTACGGGTTGAATAATAAACCGTACGCCTATTCTCGATACCAGCGACAATCACTTGATAATAATAATTGCCGATATATTCAACAATACTTGCGTGACTTAATTGAGTGATATGATTATCCGTTAAAACCTGCTTAAGTGGCAGCGCAGTTGCTAACACATGATCAGGCACCACCACTAAAGGCGCTTTTAACCGTTCAGCTTTGGCAAAGTGAGACATAGCAGGATGTAACAAACCACTTAGCGCCCACACAATAAAGGGAATAACACACAGCAAGGCAAGGCGCCTATGCCAAACAAGTAAAGACTTGATCATATCATTATTGTTATTATTTCAAAAAGATGGGAGTAGTATAATTCGAATAATCACAGGAAGGGTGTGACATAATGTCGCAGTGGGTACAATTCACCCTTTATACTGAGTGGCCCCCACGTGATACACAATAGACAAGACTATAAACACTAGGCCATACGATTAAAACTGGCCTAGTAACGCACCGCGTATATTACGAGATATGGTATGTAAATCAGTCATTCTCTTTTTAGCTTCAAGCATATCAATGCCTTTAATCGCTTCAGCATCTTCTAAGAAAAATGCCATATCAAACTTCTTGCGGCGCTTGTTAAATACGTACACCAAAATATAACAATACCCGTCGACCGCATTCGTCGTCCTAAAAAACTCAAAATCGGTATAGCTGAGTTTGGGCTTTACAATATCCGCATCGAGGTTTTTTATAAACACATGCTTTATGTATATTTTTTTCGTTGCAATAGAGTACTTAGTCACATCTCGCAACCCAAATTTATTTAACGATTCAGATGCCACATCCAGTGGTAACAAACTAGTCATCAATGACATATCCTTACTTACTATGAAAACCGACTGTAAACATAATTAAGTAAATGATGTGAAAAAATCTCCCCACAATATAAATAACTTGTGAAATAGCACAATTTACTGTGAATTAATTGGGTTTATCTCGCAGATTCGCCTAGAAAACCACCTAGATTGATGCGAAACGACCCTTTAGTCCTCCAGATGTAGATCAGGGCCCATTTTACTTCCCCTTTACTGCCTTACTCATTTCGTCTTCCTGACGCAGGTCAGGATCCATGCCAGTCGTCACACCATCCACGGCCTTCACATAATGGATTCTGAAACAAGTTCAGAACGACGAAGGGTTTGGAGCCCAGGGCCCATTTCAGCTACCCTTTATCACCCTCTCATTCGTCTTCCTGACGAAGGTCAGGATCCATGCCAGTCGTCACACCACCCACGATCTTCACACAATGGATTCTGAAACAAGTTCAGAACGACGAAGGGTTTGAAGCGCAGGACCCACTTCAACTACCCTTTATCACCCTCTCATTCGTCTTCCTGACGCAGGTCAGGACCCATTTAAGCTACAATTTATTACCGTCTTCCTGACGAAGGTCAGGACCCAGACGCTTATATCCCTATTTCGTCTTCCTGACGAAGCTTAGGACCCAGGCCAGTCGTCACACCATCCACGGCCTTCACATAATGGATTCTGAAACAAGTTCAGAACGACGAAGGGTTTGGAGCGCAGGATCCATTTCAACTACCCTTTATCACCCTCTCATTCGTCTTCCTGACGAAGGTCAGGACCCAGACGCTTATACCCCTATTTCGTCTTCCTGACGAAGCTTAGGACCCAGACGCTTATATCCCTATTCCGTCTTCCTGACGAAGGTCAGGACCCACATCCCCCCCATCACACCATCCACGGCCTTCACATAATGGATTCTGAAACAAGTTCAGAACGACGAAGGGTTTGGAGCGTAGGATCCATTTCAGCTACCCTTTATTGCCCGCTCTTTCGTCTTCCTGACGCAAGTCAGGACCCATACAACCTCTCCCTTTGCGAACCACACCCGGTATAAATACCCACGCATTTATTTTATCAAAACACCAACAACCCCTTCACTAATTCGCATATAAATATTATCATATCCATGCTGGTTTACATTATGTCATTGCAATGTTATATTTCCGTTAAATATAATTAAAATAACCTTTCCATCGATAATTTAAGGATAGGACGTGATCAATGGTGATGACCTTAAGGCCATGCGGAAACAGGCCGGTATTACACAAGCGCAAATGGCAGAAAAGCTGAGTTGTGACAGAAAAACAATCAGTAATTACGAGTTTGGTGTCGGCGAGCCAAAAATGGGGCAACTGTTTAAATGGTTAATGATTTGCAGAGTCGATGTTAAGCCTCTAATAAATCAAATTTCTAATATCAGACATAAATTAGACTCTGAAGAGTGAGAGTTTATAAACTAAGGCATTTAAAATGAAGGTACTATCAAATAAAAAATGTATTATTATATCAAGTGGAGAAATTCCTTACAAACTCTCATCTCTGAATACTCCAGACCAAATCAAAAATGGAGAAAACTCATGAAAATAATCAGCTTTGAACAGTGTAAAAAAGTAAGTGGCAGTGGTCCATGGAAAGAAGAAAGAGAAGAAGCAAAATCTGTAAATATCTACGTTCCACCAATTATAAAAAAATGTGAGAAAAAACTAAAACCATGAAGACATCAAATATAATTATTATAGGTTTCCTATCCCTCGTTATATTTTATTCTTTTGTATCGAACCCGCATATAACATCTTCAATAAACATATTAATGACAGCAGTATTTTTAATTTACGGAGTTTCAAGGAAAGAGCCCAACATAATTCACATATCAGTAATATTACTAACATTAAACATTCTAGAATATATAATCTATGGTACTCAAATAATTGATTGGAGTAATGGAAGTTTTGAAAGTAACGTAGTACGAGGAGTATTATTATATGGCGTTCAACTTATAATTGCATTAACTTCTTTTGGTTTATTTATATTTAGAGTTAGTATTTCAAGAGCTATTTCCGACTCTAAAAAAATAAGACCTTTAGAACAAGACTCCTTCATCACTTGGTCTTTCCTCTACCTTTGTATAATATATATATTGGCACTAGTAGAAAGTCTTTCTTATAACTTACTAAATTCAACTTTATTTAGTTTTATTTATAGCAATTATGAACCTTTGGTTTACATAGGTTGGTCTTTAATATCAGCATCTTTAATTACCACAGCGATTTGCCATGAGAAAGATTTAAAAAAACAGGTAAGTGACACGTAGAAATCATAATTTAAGTATACACTACTTCAATTGTTAATGCCTTAAGTAGAAAAATAAGTGCTTGATGGAAACGACTTAAAATCCATAAGAAAAAATGCTGGTATCTCGCAAACTGAGATGGCCAAAAAGCTAGACTGTGACCGCAAAACAGTCATCAATTATGAGCAAGGGGTTTGTGAGCCAAAAACAAGCCAGCTTTTTCGATGGTTAAATGTATGTAAAATTGATTTAAAACCACTCGCCATCCAAATTCGAAATTTCAAAGAGTCAATATTCCTATTATTCACAATTCCACTCCTTCCTGTTGTGGTTATCAGTAACGTTTATAGTGGATTGATTGTTATCTGTACTTTATACGGTCTTATACGTAAAACAACGAACATAATACAAATGTCAATTATGTTCTTGGTTATATACAACTTTGAGCATCGACTAATTAGGTTGCTTTCACCTAAACTACAAGATTTAGGTTTATCTGCTATATCAATAGCAACCATTCACTATAGCTTTCAAATAACAATGAGCCTATTAGCGCTTAGTCTATTTTCGTTTAGAGTAAAAATAACAAAAAGTATCCATAAAAATACAAAAGTATCCTTAACTATATTTGATAAGATCACACCTTGGATCTACATCTACCTAACATGTTTAGCAATACTTGCTGCCATTGAATACATGGTTAATTACATGTACAACTTTACTCACCTATCGTTTATCTATGATTATTATGAAGAACTGAATTACGCTGCAATGTTAGTGATAATATGGCTTATGTTAACTATGGTAGTATCCCACGAAAAAAGCTTAAACAAACAACCATAACTCACAGCTGAAAACACCCTATATAGACATACAACGTCGTTGAATTACACAATAAATTTACAACTCGTCGTACCCGCTCTCAGATAACCACACTAAATAATGAACTTTAAGATATTACATAAGAATAAAAACCAACCACAAGTGTGATTTTAACAATAATTCACATTTCTTCCACATTTGCTTGGCACTGTGATTGAAAGCTCATTATTTATAACTGGATGTAATATGATTTTAAGTTCTTTAGTATTAAGTAATCTATTTGTATTCAGCGCGAACTTAGCGCCTGTTGAACACCTAAAAACACCGCAAAACATAGTGCCTATGCAACTCAATACATCCAGTGAAAACGTTGATACTCCAGCCAGTAACGCAACCGACACTATGCTTAATACACTCATTACAGAAAAAAGGCTGAATAGAAGAATTAGGCAGACTCGTCAAGCCCCAAGGATAGACAATCCAATACCACAATTGGGTATGAAACTGTTTTTCTCAAAAGCGCTCGGGGGTGAAAAAACAGTCGCCTGTGCCACCTGCCATCACCCTGAGCTAGGCGGTGCCGATCAACTTTCATTCAGTATTGGTACAAATGCCATTGATCACGATGCCATTGGCCTCGCCCGCAAAGCCATCAATAACGAGGTAACCATACCTCGTAATGCCCCTACAGTGTTTAATACAGGGCTGATGCGTCGCTCTTTATTTTGGGATGGACGTGTTGAGCGAGTACAAGATGCACAAGGAAACCGTACCGATCAAATAAGCACCCCTGACTCTAATTTTAATACACCAGATGGCAATGCTGGAGACTCCTTAACCGCAGCTCTGTCACGTTTTCCGGTTACCTCGGTAGAAGAAATGCGTGGAACGGCATTCATACAGGCAACCAATAATGAAGAGGTGAGACGTCATTTGGCTGAGCGCATTGGCGATTACGGTACAGAAACGGGCGGCCTTGCTACCAATGATTGGCTAGCCCAATTTAGAACCGCATTTAACAGCCAAGAATCCGCCGAAAATTTAATTACTTTTAACAGTATCGCTTTGGCACTTGGCCAGTATCAGCAATCCATGGTGCTTATTGACACCGATTGGCATCGATATGTTAATGGCGATAGCAGTGCCTTAACAGAGCAGCAAAAACGCGGTGCATTGCTGTATTTTACATCGAGAGAAGATGGTGGAGCCGGATGTGATACCTGCCATGGTGGACCACGTTTCACCCGTGAAGGCTTTGTTAATGTGGCCTACCCACAATTCGGTATTGGTACACAGGCTAACAACAGTGATATAGGTCGTGCTGCTATTGAGCCAACCCGCCGTAATCAGTTTGCATTTAGAGTGCCCAGTTTACTCAATGTTAGCCTCACTGCCCCTTACGGTCATGCTGGGTCATTTGAAACTTTAGATCAGGTTGTTGCCCACTATGTTGACCCAGCTACCAGTATTGAACAGTTTTTTCAACGCGGTGGGGCATGTGGGTTACCCCAATTTGCTGACAACGCAAACTGTGACAGCTTAAACGACCAAGCTCAAGAGAATAGCCAAGCTGCATTAAGACGCTTTGAACGCTCACGGTTTGTAAAACCCATATTAAATTCAGATCAACAGCAAGATCTTGTGGCCTTTTTGCATGCTTTAACCGATCACTGTGCTGCAAATATTGAATGTATACAGCAGTGGGTACCCAATACTGAAGGTGATGATCCTGATAACTTACAGCTAAAGGCCAATTTTACACCTTAATTAACCCTATTCTTCCAACCCTCAATGAGTTGATATTTAAGCACGTAATATCAACTCATTCTTGAACCAAAACCTCATGTTAGCCACGCCAAAATCTCAGAATATAAAACCTAATTAGAACATTAAATCAAGAATATCTTTACACACATTTACAATAATCAACATTTGTCCGATTGCCAAATGTGCTCATCTTTAATACTGTTGCAAAAACATAAAAACCCATAACAGGAACTTGTAGATGAGGCTGTTCAGCTTTATGTTCATTGCGCTGCTGTGCTCAACACCTGCTTTTGCATGCGAAGGCTTACCACAAAAAGCACTGAGTGCTGACGAAGCAACTTGGTCGCCCTATTTACGACGAGGTATGAAACACTTTGGTCTTAAAAATGACGAAATGGCTATTGCATGTTTTGAAAAAATAAAACCCTATGAGCCTGGTATTGCTAACATTCGTATTGCAACGGTGTATCATCTTCGCTTTAAAGCACAGCCCAACAGTAACGAACTTCGCAATCATGCATTAACACATTACAATCGTGCTTTAGAGCACCCTAATAATATTCCTGTTAATATGATACGTTCACACATTACGAAGTTATTGATGTCATTGTCTGAGCAAGAAATCATAGAGTTACAAAGTGATCGTACCGGAGTAAGTCGCTACAATTATTTTAATGCAGCCTTGTATTACATCATCAAGCAACAACCAAAACAGGCATTACGATTGCTTGAACGCGCGGCTCAAGAAAAATATTGGCATGCCAAACTGCTGCTAGGTTTACTATACAACCCTATCTTTAAATATAACGCACAATATAGCCTATTTAAAAAAGACAGTGATCTTGCCATTATGTGGTTAGAAAAGGCGTATAATCAAGTACCTACCCAAATGCTAGAACGACAAATACTCCAACTGCAGGAATACCGAAAAGATCCAAAACCAACAACACCTTCAACTGAGCACCAAGTGCTCACAAAATAGGTGTTCATTACCAATAAAGATTCTGAAACAAGTTCAGAACGACGAAAGGTTTCGTCTTCCTGACGTAGGTCAGGATCCATATAACCCCCATCACAGCCCATAGACTCTGAAACGAGTTCAGAG
>NZ_JAGJEE010000047.1:0-33046 GCF_018100885.1 Pseudoalteromonas sp. MMG013
AACAGTCGATTCAAGGCTAAAAAGTAAACAAGTCTATCAGTGTAAGATCAGTTCCTGAAACAAGTAATTCTACAGCCTCAACGCCGTGCTAAACGGCACAAAATGCTTGGCTAAAATTTGCGAGGAACGAGCACAGCCAAGCTTTTTGTGTCCGCCCTTTAAGCGCTTTGTTAAGTTACTAATACTCTAAGCAATATACGCCTGCTTCACTAGCCCATTTTTTAATTTCAGATATGACACTATCATTTTGAATGTAATAAACATTCGTGTAATCCCAACTTTCAAAATACACTGCTTTAAATTCGGGTAGAACTAATTTGCAGAATTTATCTGATGAATCGTTATCACCTGCTGGCTGTAAGTAATCCAACATAGCTTCTTGAGAGCCAAATTTTCTGAAGCATGGGTAACACTTATCCCATTTACCTTTGAATTTGAAATTAAGCACTTCAGTATTTGCTGCCATTACTTTAGCAAAACTGTACAAAGCCTCATTTCTCTGCAAATGCTCTTCTCTTGAAGGGTAATCATTTTGAAACTCTTCACGAGTTAACCAATGATCAAAAACCGACACTGCTATTCTATTATAGTGAGATGAATCTTCGGCGCCGTAAATTTTAAATAGTTCTGGGAAATTGGAGTTAAGCTCCTTTTGCCTATATTTACTTAGATTTATAAATTTACGCACGTCCTATCCTAGTAACTTAACATGTTTATAGCGAGCTAATTGCGTGTTTTTCAACCACAATGTAGCTCGTTTTACTTATTAGATTACTTTTAACAAACTTGTTAACTAATTGCCAGTGTTATTAAAATTTAGGAGTTATCGCTTTTACCTCAGGATAAAGACGAGCGATTGGGTCGTTTTCATGACTATAGGAGCAACTCATTAGAACTGGACATAAAATCTTCACTGAAAAGTAGTATTCTAATGTCCAAAGCTCGCTCTTTTGAAGCATTCGCCTAAGCACATTTTGGGGCATAAACGAGTTATAACTAAATGTCCGTTGTCTGTCATAGCAAGAGGTTTAAACCCAATTATCATCAATCAGGTTTAAACCCCTTAGCCTCTTCAAGCTCTTTTTCTAACTCTAAAATCGGTAGCCCAAGGTGTTTACGTTGTTCGATATGGTTGCTCAACATGGCAATACCAGCTTTGAGCATCCATGGTTTGGGTTCGCTGCCACCGCTTAACTGTAAAGCGGTGAGCAGCGCAAAGTTGTTTTTATCCATTTGGTTTGGCTGGGGCGATAGACTTGTCTAAACAACGTGGTTCGATAGCTTGTTTAGGCGAGCAACTAACATGGCCTAGCACATAACCGAGTGTGACTAACCCAATAACAGCAAGCTGTTTCATTGCTAAATTCATAACTTAAACTCCATTTGCTGTTCACGGTAAGCGTCGCTTACTTCATACGCGTTGTACTCATGTAGAATTTTGTTTATACACTGGCGCGTAATTTTAAAGCGCTTTACCAGCTCTTGAATGGTGGTGCCTTTGGCCACTTCGTTTACAATGGTTTGGTTACGTACTTGTGCCAGTACTTTGTTGAGCATGGGCACTTGGTATTGCTGCTCTGCATAGCGTGATAATGCCATGCACATATCCATACCAAACACCTTTACAAACTCACACGTTGGCGTGGGGTGCTTGGGAATATAAAACACCTGACCGCCCTGCTCAGTGAGTACGCCAATGGCTTTTTCAACACCCAACACATCTACAAATGCACGAATGCCCGCAGGTAACGCTCTTAAGTCGACTTTTAGTTCACTCATGACATTTAGCTCACTCATCGACTAGGCCCTCTATGCTATACGCCCTTTCAATGGCCTGTTCTTCTAGCATTGCTTCGACTGTTCTTCGCTGGCGACACCGCACCACGTCTTTAGCACTTGGCTTTCTATAGCCTTGGTTTTCACTGAACATTGCTCGGTTCGGGTTTATGGTAATACGAAGCTGATTAAATTAAGCTTTTTGTCACCACCACTGCCGTTACGAATAAATTAAACTCCTGCTAGTGATTGGGCTATTGGTTTGGTTATTAATGATAGAGATTTTTTGCGATACAAATATTATGTTAAGTTTACTGTGGTTCTATATTTTAAGGCATTTTCTCTTCTACCACTCCTCTCGCTTTTTAATAGGGTTATTAGATTATTTGACGTTATACATATCAACAACTGCGCACT
This sequence comes from Pseudoalteromonas sp. MMG013, assembly GCF_018100885.1. NCBI lineage: Bacteria > Pseudomonadati > Pseudomonadota > Gammaproteobacteria > Alteromonadales > Pseudoalteromonadaceae > Pseudoalteromonas > Pseudoalteromonas sp. MMG013. Next base: position 2,194 of record NZ_JAGJEE010000047.1, read on the forward strand.
CACTTCTATTTCACGATCACTAAGTAGCCAGATTTATTTCACATATGAAACATTGAATTTAATTTAAAAAAATTTAATCATAGGGACTAAAAATAATTGGCTGATGTCAGACTCATCATCCGTTTGATTTCACTCATATAAAATTTGGATTGCTTTGTTATATTATGAACATTAAATATATTTTTATTAGCATCATATCAGTACTTTCTTTGTCGATATGCTCTCACTTTTTTGCTATTGGCCAAAACTTAACTTGGATTGGATTCACCCAGCCGCAGGAGTTTATTTTATTATTGTTAAGGTTACTGTTTTTATCACTCATCGTTGAGCGTATTGTCGAATTGTATGTCATAGCTTACCGACAACCTGGAAAAATTAAACTCGTAAATAGAATTGATAATGGCAATAAAGGTGAACGAATTGAAGCGACAGAATTATTAGCTAGCTACCGGGCAGAAACAACAAAACAAGCTGGCATTGTAGGGTTTTTAATAGGTTTAACCATGGGGCTAGTTGGAATACGCATTTTTTCAGATGTATTTTCTTTTTCTGGGATCCCTACACTACAGCTCATTTTGTTCAATGCATTTGAATTATTTACGATGGGTGCGCTAATGGCCGGTGGGTCAAAAGGAATTAATAAAATAGTTAGCGGTATTGAAGCTTTTGCAAGTATAGGAAAACGCAAGTCTGCGCATTCTGATTGAGCATTACCAGCTCTTTCGTGATGAAATATATGGTCATTTACATTATGTTAAAATGACCATGAACTTTAATTGGCAACGCTAAGGGTGAAATTACTTTCCAATTTTTTTAAATTTTAATGGGCCTTTTTTTCCATCTGAGCTGTAATAGCCAACTAACTGCTTACCGTCATTTGAAAGTGCCAAAGTATGAGTGCCTTCTGTAGTCCAACCAGGAATAGCTTGAGTCACCTTAACCTTATATTCTATCGTATTTCCTGAGCGACTTCCGATACCATACTCAACTAGGGGAAGACCTTTAAACTCTACGTAATGGGTTATATATATAGCGTCTTTATCTTGGGATACAATCATGTGTCCATTTTTAAAATGTTCATTATTTACATCCTCCCAAAGGCCATTAATATTTTTTGTCTGTGCTGCAGAAACAGAAAACACAGCTAGAAAAGTACTCACAAATAACAAGGTTAATGAATTGTATTTTTTCATTGCTAACTCCATAGCATAAGTATTCCAATAGATTGTGAGACAATGTAGCGTTTAATGAGCTTTATTTCAATTGAGAACGATTACAATATATTTAAAACACTTGCGGTCTTTGTTTATAACTGGATAGTTTCTGAAAGCATTGAAAATAAAAAACGAAATTTGTGATTAATAATATATAAAAATTATTATCGTAGCTATTAATTCAATATTTAAAAACCATAGATATAAAAATCCCCACAACTGTGGGGATTTAATGAGAATCGGTCATTATTGAAAACGTGACAAAGTAGACCTTAGCTCATTGCCATCATCATTTTGGCAGGATTTTCTAAGTAGGCTTTCCATAAGTTATTAAAGCGTGCGATTGTACCACCATCTATTACACGGTGATCGCCAGACCAGCTAACTTGCATTATTGAGCGTGATACGACATTACCTTGCTCATCGAAGCGCGGCAAATGTTGTAATTTACCCAGTGCAACAATGGCGACTTCTGGTTTATTAATGATAGGCGTTGCGGTTGTGCCACCAATTGCACCAATGTTTGAAATTGAAATCGTGCCACCTTTTAAATCATTTGGTGAGACTCGCCCTTCTCTTGCGGCATTGGTTAAACGAGTTACTTCTTGAGCAACATCAACAATTGATTTATTTTGGCACTGTTTAATGTTCGGGACTAATAAGCCCAGTTTAGAATCAACCGCCATGCCAATATTATGATCATCAAAATATGTTAGTTCAGTACAAGCATCATTCACTTGTGAGTTAACAATTGGAAACGCTTTAATTGCTAAAGACAATGCCTTAATGAAAAATGGCATCATGGTTAGCTTTATACCGTCTTTTGCATATTGCTCTTTCAGATCTTTCCGTAGAGCGATTATGTCAGTTAAATCAATTTCATCACTAAATGTAAAGTGCGGGATCGTTGAAACGGATGCGACCATTTGTTTCGCCATAGCCGCTTTCATGCCTCGAATTGGTTCAACGCGTGTGCTGTTTCCTATGATTTCAACTGATTTATTTACAATATCAGTTTGCGTGTCGACCTTGTGATTCGATGTATTTACTGGTGCTTGCTCAGTATTACCTGATACAAAGCGAGCTATATCTTCTTTATAAACCCGTCCATTTTTACCCGAGCCTGGCACTAGATTAATATCTAGGTCTCTTTCTTTTGCTAACCTTCTTACCGCAGGAGATGCAATCGCTTTGCCATTTGCAGCGAGTTGTGTTTTTACTGGCTCAGCAGCAGTTTTTATGTTTTCTGTTGGGGTCTGTGAAGTGACACTTTGACTTGAAGTTCCACCACTGTTACCTGCTAAACGCATTTGAAATAACGGGCTATGTACCTGTGCAATCTCACCTTTTTGGTAATAGAGCTTTTCAACAATTCCATCATATTTAGCCGGTATTTGGACCAGTGCTTTGTCAGTCATAACATCGCACACAGCTTGATCTTCTTTAATCTCATCCCCTTGTGCAACAAGCCATTCGACAATTTCACATTCAACAATTCCTTCACCGATATCAGGTAAAATAAAATCTTCAAAATGTGTTGCTGAATTTACATTATCTTGCGTGTTATTTGCCGGAGAATCATTGACTGACTCCACGCCAGCAACTTCCATTGCAAAAAGTGGCTCATGTACCTTAGCGATTTCACCTTTAGCATAATGTAACGTTGTTATCACGCCATCATGTACAGCAGGAATTTGAACAAGTGCTTTATCTGTCATAACATCACAAATTGGCTGATCTTCTTTCACTTCATCACCGACAGCAACAAGCCATTCGACAACTTCGCACTCCACAATACCTTCACCAATATCAGGTAAAATAAATTCTTTAGCCATGACTACTCCTTAAAACTCTACAGACTTTTTAATTGCAGCAAATACTTTAAGCGCATCTGGCACATATTCTTTTTCTAACGCTAATGGATATGGCGTGTCGAGACCACACACTCTAGCGATAGGTGATTCTAAGTGTAAAAAACATGTTTCTTGAATCGTGGCTGCTATTTCCGCACCAAAGCCATTTGTTATTGGTGCTTCATGACTAATAATGAGTCTGCCCGTTTTCACAACAGACTTAGCTATTGTGTCAACATCCCACGGTAGAATGCTACGCAAGTCAATGATCTCACAACTAACCCCTGCTTCTTCTGCCTTTTGAGCTGCTTGCTCGATGATCTCCATTTGGGCTCCCCATGCTAAAAGAGTGACGTCTGTACCCTCTTTTACCACTTCAGCCTTGCCGATTTCGATACTATAGTCTTCTTCAGGCACCTCACCAATCGACGCACGATACAAACGTTTGGGCTCAAAGAAAATAACGGGGTTATCGTCTTGAATACATGCACGCAACAAACCTTTTGCTTGGTATGGATTACGTGGCACAACCAGTTTTAATCCTGGAGTATGGGCGAAATATGCTTCAGGTGATTGTGAATGATATAACCCTCCTGCGATACCACCACCATATGGTGTACGAATGGTCAAATTACCTACATCGAATTCATTGCCACTGCGGTAGCGGAACTTGGCAGATTCATTGACGATTTGGTCAAATGCAGGGAAGATGTAATCAGCAAATTGGATCTCAGCTAATGCCGGTGCACCAAAAGCGGCCAAACCATTAGCAAAACCTAAGATACCCTGTTCCGTCAGTGGTGTATTGAAAACACGGTGTTTACCATACTTCTCTTGTAAACCTGAAGTGGCTCTGAAAACGCCACCAAAATGACCTACATCTTCACCAAAAATACACGCTTGGTTATGTTCAGCCATTGTAATATCGAGTGCCGAGTTAATGGCGTGTAACATGTTCATTTTAGCCATTATTTAATTCTCCCTGCGGTCACTGGATATGCTTCTGGATGTTGTTTTATGTGCTCTTTAAGTTCTTCGTATTGTTTTTGCAAAGCCGGTATCGGTTGGTCATATACATCTGATACTAACTCTTCGAGTGCTGGCTTTTGAATTTTTTCTGCTACTTTTAATGCTGCTAAAATATCTTCTCTGATCTTATCTTTTTCAGCTTCATCTTCTTGTTCATTTAGCCACCCTTGTTTTAATAGCCATTTCTTGTAACGTTCAATTGGGCAACTATCTTTAAATTCGGCTTCTTCTTCTTTACTACGATACCCAGATGGATCATCAGATGTTGAATGGGCACCTAAACGATAAGCGATAGACTCAATTAAAATGGGTTCACCATTTTCAACAGCCATTTTTCTAGCAGCTTGCGTTGCTGCAAACACTGCTAATGCATCACCGCCGTCCACTCGAATCGTTTTTATGCCGTAACCTACGCCGCGAGAGGCAATCCCGTCGCCTTTAAACTGCTCGTCGGCTGGGGTCGAAATTGCATAACCGTTGTTTCTTGCAAAGAATAATACCGGCGCCTCATGCACTGCGGCCATATTCAAACCTGCATGAAAGTCACCTTCAGACGCGGCGCCTTCGCCAAAATAACAAATGGTCAAATTATCAATTTCAGAACTAAGTTCACCGGTTTTAGGATCAATGTGTTTTAGTTTCTGTCCATAGGCATACCCTGTCGCTTGTGGGATTTGGGTACCTAAAGGCGATGAAATAGTTAGGTAGTGTAATTCATTTGAACCGTAATGAACGGGCATTTGACGCCCTTTACCCAAGTCTTTTTCGTTAGAGAAAAGCTGGTTCATAAACTGTTCTAGAGTGAAACCTCGGTATGCCAATGCTGCTTGTTCACGATACTGGGCCATGATCATGTCTTCTGGCTTAAGCGCAGCTGCACTTGCTGTAATTGCAGCTTCTTCTCCTAAGCACTGCATATAAAAACTCACTCGCCCTTGGCGCTGTGCAGCTTGCATACGCTCATCTAATAAACGAATAAAGCGCATGGTCGAATATAGGTTTAAAGCAGTTTCTTGATCGATATCAGGGGCTGTTGCGCCTTCCAATATCTCTCCATTTTCACCAAGTATTGTCAGTGTTGGAATATTTAGGGCATGGCTATCAATAAACTTCAGCGCATGACTGATATTTAGCGATATGTTATTGGGGTTAGTCATAACCTACCTTCTCTTGTTGTCGAAACACATTTGCAAACTATGAGACACCAATTTTTGAGCTTTGGAATATCTACACATTCGCGTTATTTCTTATACGAATAATCTGTGCGACAAATGCAAATTGATTAAATTAAAGCGACCTTCACTTTACGTTAACGTAAAGGGTTATTCAACTGATAGTAGGTGAATAACCCTTAATTTGCATTATATAAGTTGGAAAGTTTTCAATACGGAAACAAAAAACCTTTTATAACAATGAATTAAATGAATTTTTCATTTATTTCCATTGGAATAACAGTTAACAGTGCACGTTGACCTAGTGCAACTTTGGCATTTGGAAAGATTATAGCCTCACCCTCGACTTCCGCAAAATACTGTGTATCACCATCTGTAGCCAATAAAGCATTTTTAGAAAAACCCGTGAAATTCACTGCGCTGTCAGGGAATGGGAAAGAAAATTCATCATGTGTTCGGTTTATTGTTCGATGAACTTGAAACAACTCAAAATCCTGCGCATTAAAATCTCGATATTTCACTTCCTCTTGGCTAATTAATGCGGTCAATGTATCTTTGGTTTTTGCAAATCTAGCCATGTCATTTTCACCGAATGGTTTTACTTGCCCAAGTTCGACGGTAAAGGCATCGGCACCAAATTGAAATGACGAAAAATAACTAAAGGTTGTTGCTGCAGAACGCATTGTTAATACCGTATTTACGCCACAAGACAGTAAAAACTGTAATTGTTGTTTTTTCCATGGTTTGCCATGCAAATATGGATAGACCGCAAACTTTTCATTTTTAGATCCACGAATTGCCGTGTGCAAATCGTAATGGCAGCGGTAACGCCCTTCTTCTACACTGGTAAAGAAGTCAGTCACATAGGTTTCTAATTTTGCTGCTCGAACGCGCTCTGGGTTTGTGATCTCTCCCTTTGCATGTTCACCATTAAAGAGTCGATTTAAGTTTTCTTCAACAAATCGGTTAGCGATATTAATTGATTTCGGGTTACCATAAATAAACAATACTCGCTGTTTTAGTATGAGTTCGCCCTTTATGATCGATTGAATTAACTGATCGCATATTTCGATGGGCGCTGTTTCATTACCATGTACCGCACTTGATAGAACAATATCCTTTAAGGTGTTGCCTTGGGGAGTAAACTGAATAACGCCTGTATCAAGTACTTCAACTAATGTGCCGTTATCCAGCGTGAAATTGCTAGCCGGTAAGTCGAATTCATTTTCACGTGTTAGGGTTAAAAAATCCCCAGTTTTTTTTAATGCTTCAAGGTACATACAGCCACCTGTTATAATAATGTGAGAGTAAATACCCTTAATTAACCCGACTACAATGACGTCTGTCTGCTTATTTAAGGATACAAAAAAGCCATGCATCACGCATGGCTTCAAATAAAAATAAGTTAGCTAATAACAGAATCAACTAACTCTTTTGCTTCTTGCTCAAGCTGAGCCAGATGTGCTTCACCTTTAAATGATTCAAGGTAGATTTTATATATATCTTCGGTACCTGAGGGGCGTGCAGCAAACCAGCCAAACTCAGTCACAACCTTTAAACCACCAATTGAGGCATTATTGCCAGGTGCGCGAGTTAAAATCTGGGTGATTTTATCACCGGCCAATATGTTCGCTGTTACGTCGCTTTCACTCAGGGCTTTCAGCCTATCTTTTTGAGCTGTGTCAGCTGGTGCGTCTATCCTTTTATATAGTGGTGCGCCAAACTTGGCCTCTAACTCTTTATATCGCTGCGAAGGGGTTTTGCCAGTCACAGCCAATATTTCCGCTGCCAATAAACCAAGGATAAACCCATCCTTGTCGGTATTCCAAACGTCACCATTCAAACGCAAGAAAGACGCCCCGGCGCTTTCTTCCCCGCCAAACGCCAACCATTGCTTATTGAGCCCCTTAACAAACCACTTAAACCCAACAGGTACTTCATATACTTCATGATTATTGGCTTGCACTACTTTATCAATCATGCCTGAAGACACTAATGTCTTACCGATTTTAACGTCGCTTGGCCAGTCTCTGTGGTTTAATAAATAATCAATGGCAACGGCTAAAAAGTGATTTGGATTCATCAACCCATCTTTGGTTACAATGCCGTGACGGTCATAGTCTGGGTCGTTACCTATGCCAATGTCAAAATCATCTTTAATAGCGATTAAATTAGCCATTGCAAAAGGAGATGAGCAATCCATACGAATTTTGCCATCTTTATCCAGTGGCATGAATCCAAATGCTGGGTCGACAACATCATTGACTACGGTTAGATTTAGGTCATATTTTTTAGCTATAATTGGCCAAAAGTTGATGCCAGACCCCCCAAGTGGGTCAACCCCAATGGTTATACCTGCAGCAGCAATTGCCTTTAAGTCTATAATGTTCTCTAAGTCATCAATATACGGTGTCATTAAATCTTCGTATTTAATAAAGCCAGAACGTTTTGCTTTAGCATACGGGAATAGCTCTACTTCAACGAGATCTTCAATGAGTAATTGATTTGCTCTGTCTTCAATCCATTTCGTGACATCAGTATCAGCGGGCCCCCCATTCGGTGGGTTATATTTAAAGCCACCATCTTGGGGTGGATTATGTGACGGCGTGACTACAATCCCATCGGCTAACTCATTAGGGTGAGATTTATTGTAGGTGACAATCGCGTGGCTGATCACAGGTGTAGGCGTATAGTCATCGTTATCTTGTGTAATAACTTGCACTTCGTTTGCGACTAATACTTCTATAGCAGAATTGAAGGCAGCTTCAGATAGTGCATGGGTATCTTTACCTAAAAATAATGGGCCAAAAATATTATGCGCTTTACGGTGGTCACAAATAGCCTGCGTTATCGCTAAAATATGCGATTCATTGAATTTGACATTGTAAGAGCACCCTCGATGCCCTGAAGTACCAAAAGCCACACACTGTTCTGGATTTTGCTCTAGATCGGGTTCATTCAAATAATATGCAGACATCAATTTAGGGATGTTAACTAACTCTGATTGCGCAGCTTTTTTTCCTGCACCGGGATGAATTGCCATTAAGATTTCCTTATAGGTAGTCTCGGATAGTTTCAGCTTGTGCTTCATTATAACCTAGGCCAAGTGCAACCTCGTGAAGCATCATTTTTTTACGAGTTGTGTTTGAGTTGGTCATCACCCAATATTCACTGTCCAGAATATTTTTTGGGTTCATACTACTACCACTTTCAAGCAACGCTTCTTTGCTTGTCGCAAAGTAAATTCGATCTCGGCCTTTGATATCAAGTACTTTTTTAAACGCTGTTTTATGTGTACGATGTAAGGCACATAAAATAAACAAAAACCTGCCAACAACACCTTTTTGCATAGCAAGCTCTTCTTTATTTAAAATATTGAATACGTTAGCTGAAGATTCTGACACTTTAGTGACTGTGTCTTCGACCGCCACTTCAGTCGCTACTGGTTCCGCGTCATCTTCCGTAATCGATTGAATACTATTATCAGGAGTCAAATTTAATAAACGACGTAAGATTTGCGAGGCACTCTCACCAATACTTTGAGTGTTACTGGCAATATATTGATAAAGCTCGTCATCTATTTCTATTTTTTTCATGCTTTTCCTGTCATTACTGGTATTAATGCATCTAAAAATGATTATATCCTGATTTCACAGATTACTCTACGGCTTTGCATTTATGTCTTTGACTGGCACAATTAGCACAGATACATTGGAGAAAATATGTTACTAAACTATAAGCAAACAGGAACAGGTCCTAACCTAATTTTGATGCATGGCCTGTTTGGCTCACTAGAGAACCTCAATATAATCGCAAAAGCCTTGTCTGAACACTTTACGGTGGTCAATGTTGACTTGCGTAATCACGGGCAATCATTTCATGATAACCAGATGAACTATGACGTCATGGCAAACGATATCGTTGAATTAATGCACCACCTTGGCATAGAGAAAGCGCATGTTGTAGGCCACTCTATGGGTGGCAAGGTTGCCATGCAGTTCGCGACCCTATATAAAGAAAAAGTCACAAAACTTGTGGTGCTCGATATTGCACCTGTTACTTATCAACCCCGCCATAACGAAATTATTAACGGCCTTAATAAAGTTTCTCTACATCCACACGTCGTTAGTAGAAAACAAGCAGATGAAATTCTATCCGAGCACGTAGAAATGGCGGGGGTTCGTCAATTTTTATTGAAAAGTTTGGCCAAGAATCCAAACGGCAATTTTAGTTGGAAATTTAATTTACCTGTTATCTCTGCAAACTATCAGAGTATCATTTCTAACATAAAAGCTTATGCAGGCAATTCATGCGATGCATTATTTATCAAGGGAAATAACTCTGATTACATTCTTGCTGAGCATCGCGAGGCAATTGTGGCCATATTTCCCAACGCAACTGCTAAAGTTATTCATGGTACTGGCCATTGGCTACATGCAGAAAAACCACTGCCTGTAAATAATTCAATTATTGATTTTCTTCAATAATTGTTCGGTTTTTGTTGTACCGCTCTTAATTTATCTTTATTGAGTATGGTATAGTAGCCGCCGTTTAAGTTTTCAGTTGGGTGCATATGGTCAGCCAGTATATTAATGAATTTGAAACCTTAGGACTGTATTTCGCTTTAGCGGGTATTTTCTTTTTTATCGGAATGGCAATTCAAGACGTTTTAAAAAAAGGTGATGTGCCCAAGTTTGGTCGATATACTGTGTGGTTAGTATTGTTTCTAGGCTGCTCTGGTTTTATTGCTAAAGGGCTAATTCAAGTCTTTTGGCAAGGCGCAGGTGTTGGATAAAAATGGCCAAATCTGAAACAGACAGAACAACGATTGATTTGTTTGAAAATGAAAAGCGACCAGGAAGACCAAAAACTAACCCACTCCCCAGAGAGGTTCAGTTGAAAGTCAATAAGCGCAATCAAATAAAAAGAGATCGCGCCAGAGGTTTAAAACGTGTTGAATTTAAGGTTTCGTCAGAGCTTTACCAAGCATTGAGCGATATGGCTGATGAGCAAAACATTAGCCGCAGTGCTCTGATAGAGACCATCTTGCAAGAGAAATTAGCGAATAACAGATAGAAGGTAAGTATTTAATGGCAAGCGTAGGTATATTTTTCGGCAGTGACACCGGTAACACAGAACATGTTGCTAAAATGATTCAAAAAGAGCTGGGTAAGCAGCTCATTGACGTCAAAGACATTGCAAAAAGTAGTAAAGAAGAAATTGCTGAATTCGATTTAATTTTGTTTGGCATCCCTACTTGGTATTATGGTGAAGCACAATGTGACTGGGATGATTTCTTTCCAGAACTTGAAGAAGTCGACTTTGAAGGTAAACTAGTCGCGATTTTCGGTTGTGGTGATCAAGAAGATTACGCTGAGTACTTCTTAGATGCTATGGGTATGATCAACGACATTGTGACCGAGCGTGGCGCGATTGTTGTTGGACATTGGGCAACTGCGGGTTACCAATTTGAAGCATCTAAGGCCATGGCTGATGACAATCACTTTGTTGGCTTAGGGATTGATGAAGATCGTCAACCAGAATTGACAGAACAACGTGTAAAAGCATGGTGTAAGCAAGTATATGATGAAATGTGTCTTTCAGAGCTTGAAGACTAAATAAAAGACTACTTTGCACTTCACGCTTTAGCGCGTTATTCTTAAGTCAAAGCAGCGTCGTGCGAATGACTTAAGACAAAACTATAATTAATTGAGACAGAGTGAATGACTGATCACAACTTAGAGTTAAAAAAAGCAGGTTTAAAAGTAACATTACCAAGAATAAAAATTCTTGAAATATTACAATCACCTGACAACCAACACATCAGTGCTGAAGATGTGTACAAGATTTTACTCGATAAAGGTGAAGAAATTGGTTTAGCAACAGTATACCGTGTACTAAACCAATTTGATGATGCTGGCATTGTTACACGTCACCATTTTGAAGGTGGAAAGTCTGTTTTTGAATTATCAGGTAGCACTCATCATGACCACTTAGTATGTTTAAAATGTGGTAAAGTTGTTGAGTTTGAGGATGAGATGATTGAATCTCGTCAAATACAAATTGCTAACGAAAATGGCATACGTTTGACTAATCACTCGTTGTATTTATATGGTGAATGTGAAGACACGGAAGCGTGCAAAAAGTATGCGGATGAAAACGGCAACTAACATTGTGCATTTTTAAAACCGGCTACCTAGCCGGTTTTTTCATGCATTTTTTTCGCTTTCCTGTTGGCTCTTTAAGTTATAGATGCCACTTGCTTCAAAGTAATCAACGATTTAACTTTCACTCTTTCCTCCCTTTTTATTGCTAAGCCAGATTAAACACTAGTATCTACTGGATATTTAAACAGTCTAAGTTACAATACCTACCTTAGTCATAAAGGATAATTGCAATGTACAAGCTTTTTGAGCGTTTCACTGACCCATTTCCTCAATCCAATGTAGCTCAGCCGCCAAAGTCACTTTTTTCATTTTGTCGTTTTTATACCAAGGGTATGGAGTGGCCGCTAGGTATTATGTCTTTGAGCGCAGCTTTGTTAGCAATACTCGAAGTGGCTTTGTTCGGCTTTATGGGAGACTTAGTTGACTGGCTATCACATTACACACCAGATACGCTCTTTATTGAAAAAAAATCAGAGCTCGTTTTCATGGCCATAGTCACGGTTATTGCCTTGCCTCTCATTACTTTTTTTCACTCAGCAATTATCCATCAAAGCTTGCTGGGTAACTACCCTATGTCTATTCGCTGGCAAGCTCACCGATATTTGTTACAGCAAAGCATGGCTTTTTATCAAGATGAATTCGCTGGTCGAATTTCAACGAAAGTAATGCAGACAGCCCTAGCCGTGAGGGAAACTGTAATGAAGTTACTTGATGTTCTGGTTTATATTCTTGTTTATTTCACCGCGATGCTCACCCTTGTCGCGAGTTCTGACCCCCGACTGATGGTTCCTTTAGTACTGTGGTTATTTTTGTACATTGCGGTTCAGTTGTACTTTATTCCTAGGTTGAAGAATATTTCAACTGAGCAAGCCAACGCGCGTTCAGAAATGACAGGTCGTATCGTCGACAGCTATACTAATATTTCTACTGTTAAGTTGTTTTCTTATACACAAAGGGAAGAACAGTATGCAAAAGAAAGTATGGAAGTATTTATTGAACCGGTATACAAACAAATGCGCCTTGTAACCAGTTTGAATGTCTGTGTTCAAACTGTTAACTATTTATTGGTATTTACCGTTGCCGCCGTCGCAATCTATTTATGGTCATATAGTGCAATAACCGCAGGCGCTATTGCGATTACAATTGGTTTAGCATTGCGGTTAAATGGGATGGCTCAATGGATAATGTGGGAAATAAGTGGTTTATTTGAAAACATTGGTACCGTAACCGACGGAATCTCCAGCCTTTCTCAAGAGCTCGATGTCACAGATAAACCAAACGCACCTCAACTGGAATATCAGGCTGGAAAAATAACCTTCAAAAATATCCAGTTTGCCTATAAACGCAAAGATAAATCCAAAGAACATAGTGTTATAAATAACCTCAACTTAACAATTCAACCCGGTGAGAAAATTGGCGTAGTTGGCCGCTCAGGGGCCGGAAAGTCAACACTTGTCAATTTATTGCTGAGGTTTTATGACCTAAACAGTGGTGCAATAACGATAGACGACCAAAATATTTCAGATGTGAAACAAGAGAGTTTACGCCAGCTTATTGCAATGGTTACGCAAGATACGTCTTTATTGCACCGCAGCATCGCAGATAATATCTTGTATGGTAAACCGACAGCAAGCGAAGAAGAATTAATCACCGCTACAAAAAAAGCACAGGCATTTGACTTTATAAAAGATTTAGAAGATAGCCACGGCAACACAGGCTTTAATGCACAAGTTGGTGAACGCGGGATCAAGTTATCTGGGGGGCAGCGTCAGCGCATCGCCATCGCAAGAGTGTTACTAAAGAATGCGCCAATCCTTATTTTAGACGAGGCTACGTCTGCCCTTGATTCAGAGGTTGAGTCTGCAATTCAAGATAGTTTAGATGACTTAATGACCAATAAAACGGTTATCGCTATCGCCCACCGGTTATCAACTATTGCACAAATGGATCGCCTCATTGTAATGGAACAAGGAGAAATTATTGAACAAGGATCACACGAGGTACTATTAAAACAAAATGGTGTTTACGCCAAATTATGGGCTCATCAAACTGGGGGCTTTATTGGGTTGGAGTGACCCCATAACAAAAGATCCGGCATGCTTGGTCAACTAATTCATCAAGCGCTGCTTCATTAAGTGGCGCTTTCCAACTAATTGTTTGCTCCCAATAGCTCAACTTTTTAAGTCCTCCCCAAAAAAAGCCTGCCGCAAATTCTGGACTAAATTCACCTAAGCACTGGGTATCTGCCGCATCTTGAAACCATTGCAACATTGATTTTTCACAATTTAAAAAGCGCCCTTTCAAACTTTCTGCGCGCTCTTTTGAGCGCATAGATTCAATCATGACGATTCTCGACAAAGTAAGATAATCTTCATCATTCAATAGCGCTAGAGCACTAATTGCCAAATGTTTTAGCTGTGATTCAAATTGGTAGTTCGGAATAAATTGAATCGCAGTCAATGGGGTGATCCGCTCAATTAATTGCGAAACTACGGTGTCAAACAAGGCGTCCTTAGTCGGGAAGTGTTTATATAAGGTTCGCTTTGAAACTTTTGCTTCGCTACTAATCGCTTCCATTGTCGTTGCTGATAAACCAAATTGGGCAAATTGCGCAATTGCCGCTTTTAAAATATCTTGCTGTTTGATGGAGTAATCCGGCATAAGTTACAAATATAAATAATTGGTGGGCCACATTTTAATAAAAAATAGCACAAATAAATAGTACACGATACCGTTTACCTTATATAGCAAAAAGTATACACTTGTGTTTACTTGCATAAAAGTCACCCTAATTTCTTTACATTATGTCGTATTGGGTATGAAATGAACTGTGCAAGGTAGTCTATTTGAGTTGTCAATCGCCCTGACCCACTATATTGCCAACTCGTGATAACACTTATGTCTATAAATTTACTTATAAACATAAAATAGGATTTGGAGTGTTTATGTATCCCCCACTTAACAGTCGTTTAAAAAAAATTTCCGTGTTAATAGCATCTTTTACGCTATTAACCGCATGCCAAGATATGCCTGAAGCACAATCAGCAGGCGGTATGCCACCCGCTCAGGTAAGTGTAGAGCCTGTATCAAGGACATCGGTACCAATCATAATTAAATTGCCTGCAACCCTCGCTGGTAACAAAGAGGTTGAGATCCGTGCTCGCGTGTCGGGTATCGTTGAATCTCGTAATTTCGAAGAAGGACAGAAAGTATCTGCGGGTCAGTCCCTATTTACCTTAGACTTAGAGCCCTTTACATTGGAAGTAGAGAAAGCTCAAGCTGAAGTCAATGTGGCGGTTGCAACCGTAAAACAAGCAAAACGAGAACGCGACCGATTACAAAAGCTCAAAAATGAGCGTTCAGTATCAAAACGAGATTTCGATAATGCTGCATCAAACTATGATATCGCAGTGGCGAACCTCGCTTCCTCCAAGGTTGCTTTGAATGAATCAAAGTTAGACTTGGAATACGCACACGTAAAGGCGCCTGTTTCTGGCATGATCGGCCGTGAGTTAGTCTCTGAAGGAAGCTATGTATCAGGCCCTGAACTGTTGTTAACCGAGTTGACCGAAACTGACACTATGCGTGTACGATTTGGCTTTTCTGAGCGCGAACAACTTCAAATGCGTAAAGATGTTGAGAATGGCAACTTAAGCTTACCCAAAAATAATGAATTCGATACAAAATTGATTCTTCAGGACGGGTCCACTCACGAGAGTATGGGCAAAGTAAACTTTAGTGATGTTCGCGTTAATCGGTATACCGGAACAAGTGAGCTCCAAGCCAAAGTTGAAAACTCCACGGGTCAGCTACGACCAGGGCAATTTGTTCGTGTAGAGCTTATTGGCGCCGTGCGAAACAATGCAGTACTTTTGCCACAACGAGCCGTACTTGATAATGGCACAGGTAAGTTTGTTTATGTTGCCACAGAAAATGAACAAGGGATTATGGTCGCACTACCAGCACCTGTCGAGGTGGGTGAATGGGTACATTTAGACGATAAGAACTATTGGGTAATTCGAAGCGGATTAACCGATGGTCAGCCTGTCATCACGGAAGGGTTCGCGCGTATCTTCTTTCCTGGAATGCCTATCGCAATAGCTGATAAAGGAGAGTAACACGATGTTCTCTCGCTATTTTATAGACCGACCAATATTTGCTTTTGTGATCTCTATTGTCATTGTCTTAGCTGGGCTTGCGGCAATGCGGAGTTTGCCCGTAGCACAGTACCCTGAAATTGCCCCTCCTGTTGTACAAGTGACTGCAGCGTACCCAGGCGCTTCTGCTGATGTATTAGAGCAAACGGTTGCAGCGCCAATAGAAAATGCCATCACCGGTGTTGAAGGTATGATGTACATGAGTTCGACTAGCACAAGCTCAGGAGCAACCACAATTGCTGTTACATTTGAAATCGGCACTGACGTTGACCAAGCTGCGGTAGACGTAAACAACAGAGTGAAACAGGTTGAGGCTCGACTACCAGAAGAAACCCGACGCCAAGGCGTTCAGGTAACGAAAGGTTCATCTAGCTTTTTACAAGTTCATGCGTTTTATTCACCTGACAATACTCGAACCAGTTTATGGACTTCTAACTATGTCACCATGAACATTCTTGATCGTATTAAACGGATCCCTGGCACCACCAGCGTGCAAATTTTTGGCGCCAAAGATTATGCGATGCGCGTATGGTTAAGACCCGATATTATGAGTCAGCTAGCTGTTACCGTTGAAGAGGTTGCATCCGCTATCCGAGAGCAAAACTCACAATATGCAGCTGGTAAGATAGGCGCAACCCCGACCTCAGTGCATGCTCAAGAACTTGTCTATAGTGTGACGGCACAAGGCAGGCTTTCAACACCAGAAGAGTTTGACGATATCATCATTCGTGCTAACCCAGATGGATCAAATCTACGACTAAAAGACATTGCCCGTGTTGAGTTAGGCTCTAAAGATTATGACTTTGCCGGAACAATCAACGGAAAAGAAGCGGTGTTACTTGGGATATTTTTACAACCTGGCGCTAACGCATTAGATGTTGCTGCTCAGGTAAATAGCACAATTGAAGAGTTAAAAACACAATTCCCCATAGGGCTAGCTCATGTTACGTCATACGACACAACACGTTTTGTAGAAGTGTCTATTCGCGAAGTGATTATCACCTTAATGGAAGCCATGGTTTTGGTATTCTTAGTGGTCTATTTATTTTTGCAAAACTGGCGAGCAACACTGATCCCAACATTAGCCGTGCCGGTATCTTTACTAGGTACATTTGCAGGCATGTATATGCTTGGCTACTCAATAAACACCCTCACATTATTCGGTATGGTGTTATCTATTGGTATTGTTGTCGATGATGCGATAGTGGTACTTGAAAATGTTGAACGTATTATGCACGAACAAAAAGCCTCCGCTCGTGATGCTGCAATACAGGCTATGAAAGAAGTCAGTGGCCCCGTAATCGCGATTGTACTTGTGTTATGTTCTGTGTTCGTGCCCATCGCGTTTTTGGGCGGTTTAACGGGCGAATTGTTCCGTCAGTTTGCCATTACAATTTCAATCGCGGTGGGCTTATCTGGTGTGGTCGCGTTAACAATGACCCCCGCTTTATGTGTGCTTATTTTAAAACAAGAACACAAACAAACTGCGCGATTTTTCTTGTGGTTTAATGCGTGGTTTACCCGTATTACTGGTAAATACGTCGGTGCTGTGAGCTTTATGGTCCGTCGCGGGTTACTTGGGTTCATTTTAGTTGCAGCAATGATCGCTTCAACCGCAACCCTTTGGAAAAGTACACCCGGTTCTCTAGTGCCTGATGAAGATCAAGGTTACTATGTATCTGCTATTTTCCTACCTGATGGTTCTTCACTTGAGCGTACAGCTAAAGTCGTTGAAGAAGTTATTGCTGCAGTTCAATCTAACCCTGCCAATGAAAATGTTGTCGCTTTTACTGGATTTGACTTCATCGGCGGCGGTTATAAAAACAGCGCTGCGACCCTATTCGTCACTCAAAAACACTGGGACGACCGAGAAATTGACACAAAGTCACTCGTTGGTGAGCTTTATATGAAAACGGCGCATATTAACGAAGCGTTAGTACTGGCATTTAACCCTCCGCCAATATTCGGACTAGGCAGTACCGGTGGGTTTGAAGTGTATCTACAAAATAAAGGTGCTGGCGGCCATGAGAAACTTAAACAGAATATGCAACTGGTAATGGCTGAAGCACAAAAAAGCCCAGTGTTAGCAAGTTTGCAAACCCTGTGGCGACCTAATGCGCCTCAGCTCAAAGTACATATGGACCGAGAACAAGCCCGTGCTATGGGTGTTAACATCAATAGTGCATTCACCGCTTTGGGAGCTAACTTAGGAACGTACTATGTAAACGACTTCAATAAATTTGGTCGCGCTTGGCAAGTGCTGCTTTCAGCCGAAGCTGAGTTTAGGATGACCCCTGAAGATGTAGGTCGTATATACGTGAAAAACAATCAAGGTGATATGGTTCCTATTTCCGCGTTTACACGTATTGAGTATAGCCGAGGACCTGAGAACCTAGAACGATATAACAACCTATCTGCAGTAAAGCTACTGGGTGAAGCCGCCCCGGGATACAGTTCAGGCCAAGCTATAGCTGAAATGGAACGTATAGCCAAAGCTGTACTCCCACCCGATATGACTTACGACTGGACAGGTTCGGCCTATCAAGAAAAGCAAAGCTCTGGCACTACAGGTTTAGCGCTGGGCCTTGCTGTTATAATGGTATTTTTAATATTAGCAGCCTTGTATGAACGTTGGTCTTTGCCCTTATCGGTATTACTTGCGTTACCATTTGGTACATTTGGTGCGTTGATCTCTGTATGGATAGCGGGTTTAACCAATGATGTATACTTTCAAATTGGCCTCGTTACGTTACTTGGTTTGGCAAGTAAAAATGCTATTTTGATTGTTGAATATGCGCTTATGAAATATCAACAGGGTTGGAGTGCCAGTGCTGCTGCGCTTGAAGCTGCAAGGCTACGTTTTAGACCGATTATTATGACATCATTGGCATTTATACTTGGGGTGGTACCGCTCGTTTTGAGCTCCGGTGCTGGCGCGGGTGCTCGACACAGTGTTGGTACCGGTGTTATGGGTGGCATGATTGCAGCCACATTCTTAGCTATTTTCTTTGTCCCATTATTCTTCTTTTGGTTAACAAATAGAAAGTTAACTGAGAAAAGAAGCAAACAGGAACTTGCTGAAGAAATCGCCCAGCAACATAAAAAGGAACAAGTTGACACCGAAGAAGGGCTTGCATAACCGAAACACGTTAATAAAACGCCAACTACAAAGTTGGCGTTTTTGCTTATAAGCCGTTAAGATTAAATAAAAAGTCAGTAACAGATTAATATATGAGCAGTAGCCTACAAAATACTTTTGATGAATACTTTCAAGTAGAAGACAGTAATCAGGTTAACTTATTTGTTGTCCAAAATAGCGATGTGCCACAAACACAGGCAGAATTAGAAAAGAACATCCCCGCACTATTTAAACTCGCTAATGAAATCAATGAACTAGATAGTAACGCATTAAGACCTTTACGGAATTTGGGGGATGTGGCAACGGAGCTTGCGTCATTTTTACAAGCCCAGTCTCGAAAAATCGATCTGATAATGAGCCATATACTGGCAACAGAGCAACCTGACGAAGACAATGTATATTGTGATAGTTATGGTGGTGGTGGATTGAAAGTAACCTTGGCGGAGAAGATATCTATAGGGACTCAATTACGAACAAAACTGTTTTTAAATCACGAAGCCAGCGCTATTTACTGCTACACACAGGTTATTGCTGTAGAACGGCTCTCTAGTGAAAAGCTGCAACACACGTTAGGCTTTACCCAAATTCGTGATGCTGACCAAGAGTTAGTGGTTCGCGCAAGTTTACATGCCCAGACCCGACAACTAAAAAAGCGTCAATTAGCACAGAATAAAGAACAAAATAGCTGACACCAAACATGGGAATGATAAACTAGTAGCTTAGTAATTTATTTGTGTAACATCATGAGCTTTAGACTTTTACCTGAATGGGCACCGCAAGATGCAATTATGTTGACGTGGCCTCATAAAAACACTGACTGGGTTAATATATTATCAGATGTAGAACCTGTCTATGTCACTTTATGTCAACAGATTTCCCAAGTACAGAAAATACTGATCGTGGCCCACACACCGGCGCTAAAACAACATATCACAACACTACTGAATAATGCGTCAATCGACTTAGGTAACATTGTGTTTGTTATCGCCCCCTGCAATGATACTTGGGCTCGTGACCATGGTCCCATTACTGTGGCCAATAAACAAGGGAAGTTAAAGGTAAAAGATTTTACCTTCAATGGCTGGGGGAACAAGTATGAAGCGCAGCTAGACAACAAGCTCAATACTGCGATTGCGACACAAGCTATGAGTGAACACATTCAGTTTGATAGCATCAATTTCGTACTTGAAGGTGGTGGCATTGAAATAAATGAACATGGCACCTTACTGACAACCTCTGCTTGCTTATTAAACCCAAATAGAAACCCTGAATTTAGCAAAGAGCAAGTTGAATATACACTGTCACAAGAATTAGGCGCAGAGGCCTTCTTATGGGTTGAACATGGGTATTTAGCAGGTGATGATACGGATAGCCATATTGATACGTTAGTACGATTTGCGCCAAATAATACGATAGTATACGTAACATGTGATGATATTAATGATGAGCATTATGTTGAATTGGCGAACATGCAGCGTCAATTGGCGTCATTTACAACCCCTTCCGGAAGTAAGTATAATATAGTACCCTTACCATGGCCAAAAGCGATATATAATGATGAGAAAGAACGCTTGCCGGCAACCTACGCCAATTACCTCATTCTAAATAATACCGTTTTGGTCCCTATTTATGGCGATGACAATGATAGTTTAGCGATCTCTCAAATCCAATCAGCTTATCCCCAGCATACAGTTATAGGCATTGATTGTTTACCTATTATTCATCAATTTGGTAGCTTGCACTGCATTACAATGCAATTACCACGTGGCTTTTTACAACAGGAATAGACTATGAGTACTCACGCCTTAAACGTCGGCATTGTACAACACAGCAACAGTGATGACCTTGCACAAAACGTATTAATAACTGAACAGGGGATCAGAGATGCTGCAAAACAAGGGGCAAAACTGGTTATATTACAAGAATTACATCGCAGCTTATATTTTTGCCAAACAGAAAATACAGACTTATTTGACCTAGCAGAAACGATCCCAGGTCCCAGCACACTTTATTTCGGTAAACTAGCACAAGAGCTCAACATAGTGATTGTAACTTCTCTATTCGAAAAAAGAGCAACTGGTCTGTATCATAACACCGCGGTTGTTATTGAAAGTGATGGCTCTATTGCGGGTAAGTATCGCAAAATGCATATTCCTGATGATCCCGGTTTTTATGAAAAGTTCTATTTTACACCTGGCGATATGGGTTTCACACCGATTGATACATCCGTGGGTAAATTAGGTGTGCTAATATGCTGGGATCAATGGTTTCCTGAAGGTGCTAGGTTAATGGCCATGGCCGGTGCAGAATTACTGATTTATCCAACCGCGATTGGTTGGGACCCTCGAGATGATAAAGACGAACAAATTCGCCAGCGTGACGCTTGGATAATTTCACAACGCGCCCACGCTATTGCCAATGGTATTCCTGTGATCAGTGTAAACCGAGTTGGCCATGAACATGACCCAAGTGGGCAAAGTGATG
The DNA here is from genome assembly GCF_018100885.1 of Pseudoalteromonas sp. MMG013. Classification (NCBI taxonomy): domain Bacteria; kingdom Pseudomonadati; phylum Pseudomonadota; class Gammaproteobacteria; order Alteromonadales; family Pseudoalteromonadaceae; genus Pseudoalteromonas; species Pseudoalteromonas sp. MMG013. The sequence goes on from NZ_JAGJEE010000047.1 coordinate 23,409, forward strand.
GAATAACGTTTTGGGGTAACTCTTTTGTGGCAGGCCCCCAAGGCGAAATGTTACTGCATGCCAGTGAAGATAAAGAACAAGTATCGGTTGTTAAAGTTGATCAGGCACAAAGTGAATCCGTTAGACGCATTTGGCCGTATTTACGCGATAGACGAATTGATCACTATCAAGACCTTTGCAAGATTTATCGTGACTAAAACAATTAGAAAAACAGATTAGGAGTACTCAATGGCGTCTGCGCATTGGAGCGAATTACCTTGGATTAAAAACTCAAAGGATAAAATACACTGGGGTCAACTAAGTGGCAGCGGTTTAACTATCGCATTAAGCGAAGGAATAAGAAACAACCCAGAGTTGGTTGTTATCGTAACCCCAGATACTCCCTCAGCCTTGCGCCTTGAAACTGAGTTAGACTATTTGTTACCCGATTTACCCGTGATGGTTTTTCCTGACTGGGAAACTCTTCCTTATGATCACTTTTCGCCACATCAAGATATAATATCACAACGATTAGCCACACTTAACGCCCTGAAAAAGCAGAAACAAAGCGTGCTCATTGTGCCTGTAGCCACTTTAATGTTACGTACTGCCCCACCGGCATTCATTTATGGCAATGCACTCCAATTTAAGGTCGGTGATACGGTAGATGCGCAACAACTTAAAAATGCGTTAACAGAAACTGGTTATCGGCATGTTCAGCAGGTAATGGAGCATGGCGAGTTCGCGGTAAGGGGCTCGATAGTGGATCTTTTTCCTATGGGGAGCCCTACTCCGTTTAGGTTTGATTTCTTTGATGACGATATAGACAGCATACGTCTTTTCGATATAGAGACCCAACGCTCTAGCGATAAAGTAGAAAACATTGATTTACTGCCAGCGCACGAGTTTCCAACCAACGATGAAGATATCGAACGGTTTCGAGTAGGATACCGGAATGCATTTGGTGCAAGTGCCGAGCAAGATTCTATTTATATGCAAGTGACTAAAGGTAACTGGCCATCAGGCATTGAATATTATTTGCCTCTTTTTTACGATCAGTTAGCAACCATCTTTGATTATTTACCAGAGAACGCCACTATTGTTCATTTAGGTGATATTGAACATGCTGCTGATGAGTTTTGGCTTGATGTGTATAAACGTTATGAAAACCGCAAAGTGGATCCACTCAGGCCTTTGCTTGAACCAGCGATGTTGTATCAACCTGTAGAAGAACTGTTTAAAAACTTTAACAGCCATCCTAGGATCCGGCTAAGCGAAGCAAAACTTGGTACAAAAGCAGGTCATACGAACCTCAGCGCAAAACCGATTAAAGATGTGCGTATTGACCACAAACAGACGGATCCATACGCACAGTTATTGAAGTTTGTTACTGCTCAGAAAAAACAAAAATCACGTATTGTGTTCAGCGTTGAAACCGATGGCCGACGTGAATCATTACTCACGCTACTAAAACCGACGGGGTTAAAACTTAAAGAGTTTGATAATTTTCAAAAATTCTTATCTGCAAAAAGTGATGTTGGGCTAGTTGTAAGTCCATTAGAGCAAAGTGTTTACCTCTCTGGAGAGCCCAGCTTAAGCATCATTACAGAACAAGAGTTGTTAGGCGTTAAAGTCTCACAACGTCGCCGTCGTAAGCATAAGTACGAGCAAGGCCAAGATTCCCTTATTCGTAATTTAGCAGAATTAAAAGAAGGTCAACCCATCGTTCACCTCGATCACGGTGTAGGCCGTTATCTCGGTTTGCAAACCATTGATGCAGCCGGTGTCGCGACAGAATTTGTGACCATTATTTATGCGAATGAAGCAAAACTCTATGTACCTGTTTCAGCGCTGCATATGCTTAGTCGATATTCCGGAGGAGAAGAAGCAAGCGCCCCACTTCATAAATTAGGCTCTGATGTCTGGGAAAAAGCCAAACGTCGAGCGGCCGAGAAAGTCCGAGATGTTGCAGCAGAGTTGCTCGATATATACGCTAAACGACAAAGTAAACCTGGTTTTTCCTTCAAAATCGATGGTGCTGCATATCGGGAATTTAGTGACAGTTTTCCTTTTGAAGAAACCGATGACCAGCGCAATGCCATTGAAGCTGTGTTGGCTGACATGCAGTCTAATCTCGCGATGGATAGATTAGTGTGTGGTGATGTCGGCTTTGGAAAAACGGAAGTCGCCATGCGCGGTGCTTTTGCGGCAGTCAATGACAATAAACAAGTGGCTGTTTTAGTACCCACTACCCTGCTCGCCCAACAGCATTTTGAGAATTTTAAAGACCGATTTGCTGACCTGCCAATAGAGGTTGGGGTTTTGTCTCGTTTCAACAGCACCAAAGATCAAAAGTCTACATTAACAAAGCTTAAAGACGGCACCATTGATATCGTTATTGGAACCCATAAGCTTATACAAGAGAGTATTAAGTTTAATGACTTAGGCTTATTGGTTGTTGATGAGGAACATCGTTTTGGTGTTAGGCAAAAAGAAAAAATTAAGCAGTTGCGTGCCGATGTCGATATTTTAACACTCACAGCCACGCCTATTCCACGGACACTTAATATGGCAATGAGTGGAATGCGAGACTTATCAATTATTGCCACCCCGCCAGCGAAACGTTTAGCAGTTAAAACATTTGTTAAAGAACGCAATGATGAGTTGATCCGAGAAGCAATTTTGCGTGAGATTAAACGCGGGGGACAAGTCTACTTCTTGCACAACAATGTTGAAACCATCGACAAAACAGCTTCGGATATTGCAGCCTTAGTACCTGAAGCAAGTATTGCCATTGCACATGGACAAATGCGCGAACGAGAGCTTGAGCAGCTTATGGGAGATTTTTATCACCAAAAGCATAACGTCCTCGTCTGTACCACCATTATTGAAACAGGTATTGATATTCCTTCGGCAAATACCATTATCATGGATCGTGCCGACAAGCTTGGACTTGCGCAATTACACCAGTTACGCGGCCGTGTTGGGCGTAGTCATCATCAAGCCTATGCTTACTTATTGACGCGAAATACCCAAACATTGACTAAAGATGCTGTTAAACGTTTACAGGCAATCGAGTCTCTTGAAGTTTTGGGGGCCGGTTTTGCGCTTGCCACACATGACTTAGAGATCCGTGGCGCAGGTGAGTTATTAGGTGACGACCAAAGTGGTCAAATTCAATCCGTTGGCTTCACACTTTATATGGAAATGCTGGAACAAGCGGTACAAGCATTAAAAGATGGCAAAGAGCCAACACTTGAAAATTTACTGCAAAAACAGTCTGACGTTGATTTAAAAGTCCCGGCGTTACTGCCGGATGATTATATTCCAGATGTGAACATTCGTTTGAGTATGTATAAACGTATTGCGAGTGCAACAGACTTAGATGAGTTAGATGAACTGCAAGTCGAACTCATTGACCGATTCAGTTTGTTACCTGATGCCGCTAAAAACCTATTCGCCATACAGGCTCTCAAGCTAAAAGCAAGCAATTTAGGGATAAGTAAGGTCGAGGCAAACATAAAAGGCGGGTACTTTGAATTTAGTACCTCGACAAAGGTTAACCCAACGTTCATTATAGGTTTGATACAAAGCAACCCCTCTATTTATAAAATGGAAGGTGCAAGTAAGTTACGTTTTGCAATCGAAGAAAAGAATGGGCAAGAAAGAGTGAAGTTAATCAATGCTATGATGGATGATTTTGACAAAAAGGCGCTGGCATAAATGCACTTAGTAAAAACAATGATCATATTGTTGGCTGCCATAAGTGCTTTCGATGTTCATGCAGTACGATGGTTTGAAATCGAAATGATAGCATTTGAACAAAAAGCATCTCCTCTCTTACGAGAAGATTTCAGTTTAGAGCATGCTGAGATCAAAGGTAACCGCAAACGAGATTTACTCACTGATGGCTACAATGCGCAAGGACAGCAACACTGCTTAAACGGCGATAGCTTTTTTGACCCTCGGCCACTGAGTGTAAAGTTAACCAGCAAGAATGCGTCATGGCTTTGTACGGACAGCGCCGATTACATGTCTAAATATGATACTTTGCCACTAACGCCTTTCGCACCCGCTCAACAGCATATGGATAATATTTATCTACTTGCTAAAGAGCAGCTACAATTTGACAATACGGTAAATAAGCTCAAGCGCAAAGGTTTAAAACCAATCTTGCATACTGGCTGGCGTTTTCCTGAGCAAAGTAAACGACGCGCACCTTTTATCAAGGTATTTGCGGGCAAGCGTTTTCCTATGCCCGTTAGCTACCATATTGCCGACACTGTCACTGAGCAAGGTTATGTGAGCTTATTATCCAAAAAACCACAAGCTATGCCCTCTGAACACGCTGACAACTGGCAAATTGAAGGTTTAGTAAAAATACATGTCCGACACTACCTATACGTAACAACCGATTTAGATATACGTTACGAAATAGAAACTGGCGACACACAAATTGCACGTATGTCTCAGTACACACGGGTTTATAGTGGTGATATGCATTATCTGGATCACCCAAAACTTGGCATAATATTTCAAATTAGAAAATACCAACACTAATAATGGGGAAAAACATGAAACAATTTCTTATCATTGCGGGATTACTCTCGCTTGCCGGATGCTCTAAAGTTTCGCTTGAAAACTACAATAAAATAGAAGTTGGAATGGACAAAACAGAATTAGAACAAGTTTTAGGTACTGCTGATAACTGTGAAGAAAAAACACTGCATACAAATTGTACATGGGGTGACGAAACACAGTATATTAAGGTTACCTTAGTAACCGATAAAGTCACTCTTTACACAAAAAAAGGGCTTGAGTAGTTTCTCCTCTAACTTGAGTTCACCTACAAAGTTAGGTGAGTTCACCAGAATTTCTTTGTTTATTTAAACATACAATTTAGCAGTTGGCCATGGTGATCAAATTACGCCATGGCTTTTTAAAACGGCTGCATTACTTCATTCCCTGGGTATTCCTTCAGACCTACGGCATATCAAAAGATCAATAACGCAAGAATAAGTCGTTATTTATCTACCAAAATTAATGTATGTCATGCTAAGGCTTTTTGGCCAAAGTAACCGCTAATTTCTGACTCCTTTATAAAATACCGACTATTTTAGGCCATTTTTTGACCTCATCATTTTTTACGTTAAAGTTAATAACGTCAATGCTTTGGATCAGAGCGAATGCGCTATTTGCTAGGAAATATGTAGATGGATATTCTAATTATCGATGATGATTGTGTAGATAGAAAGATTATTAAAAAATCATTGTGTGCGTCAACCTCTAACGATCATCACATAGTGGAAGCAAGCTCTGTATTGCAAGGCATTAAAGCCATTAAAAACCGTAGCTTCGATGTCATCATCTTAGACTACCGTATGCCAGATGTTAATGGGCTAGAATTGCTTATCGATCTCCGTTCGAAACCCGACTTGGGCGACACAGCCATTATTATGGCGAGTGGCTCTGAAGAATCACACCTTTCACTGGCATGTATTGAAGCCGGCGCTCAAGATTTTATTTCAAAGCAAGACATCAACCGAGAAAGATTAGATAAAGCACTCCAGCAAGCTAAAACACGCTTTCAAATGGAACAAAAAAAGCATGCTAGCTACCTGCAAGTAAAAGAAATGGCAGAAAAAGATGCGTTAACAGGGCTATCAAACCGTTATCATTTCGACGAGATGATTTCTGTTTTAATCGCAAATAGCAAACGAAATAAGCAAAGTATCGCGTTGCTTAGTCTCGATTTAGACAGCTTCAAAATAATTAATGATACATTAGGCCACAGCGCAGGAGACGCAATATTAAAAGAAGTAGTTAACCGTATCTCGTCATGCTTAAGAAGTAATGAGGGGTTTGCCCGAGTTGGTGGTGATGAGTTCGCCATCGTTATAGGCGGCATTCAAGCCATATCAATTATCAGTGTTATCACAAATCGAATTTGTGATGTGTTTAAATCCCCATTTAAAGTAGAAAACCATGAGGTGTATTGTGGCGTAAGTATTGGCGTTGCTTTATTTCCAACAGATGCATGTAACGCCCAAGAGTTGATGAAATGTGCTGACATTGCAATGTATCGAGCAAAACAAAGCGAAGATAATAACATTTGTTATTTCAAGAGCGAATATCAACAAACGTTTCATAGGCGTTTTAGTATTCAAAATAGCATGAGCACACTGTTGGATAGCTCTAGCTTCACGCTTGTATATCAGCCTGTTTTTTCTACTATCACATCAGAATTAACCAGTATAGAAGCGTTGATACGCTGGCCAAAATCCGAGACTATATACACTCCTGATGAATTTATACCTATTGCCGAAGAGTCAGGAATTATGGTTGAGCTCGGGCAATGGATAATAAAAACAGCGATAGCACAATTATCAGTATGGCACCATAAATTTAGCCAGAAGTTAGCACTCTCGATCAATATTTCCCCCTTACAACTTAGAGACGCTGGGTTTACTGAATTTCTTGTAAATACCTGTCAAAAATCAAGTATTCATAATCAATATGTGACACTGGAAATTACTGAACCGACCCTTTTCAAAAAAAATGAGGTGATTACGCACACGTTAAAACACCTCTGCGAACTCGGCTTCAACCTAGCACTTGATGGTTTTGGGTTGGGGCTTACTTCCATTAATCTCCTTACAACTTCCCCTATTAGTATTGTTAAATTAGATAAAAGTATGCTGACTCTCAATCCGTGTACACATTTCAGTATGCTCAAAGCACTATCACTCATGCTCAATACTTTGGAGTATTCCATTGTCGCAAAAGGCGTAGAAACACAGCAGCAATTAGATCAATGCGCTGAGCTGAGCTTGGCCGGAGTTCAAGGCTTTTTATTAGCAAAGCCAATGTCCACAGAGCATTTAGAAAAACGCTTGGAATACCTGCTCGATACAGTTTAGTGCTTGCAACCTAAATAACCCTTATCGACATAAATTTGAGAGTGCCAGTTATGATACGTTACACATGGTTAATTACCGCCTTAAGTATTTCTATTTATAGCAATGTACCCAAAGCGAAAGAAGCGCCGCTTGATGTTAAGAGTTACTATGGCCACTATGACACAAAAAATAAGGTTGCTGGAAAACCTTCTCCAAGCTTATCAAAAGCCATTATTGAAAAATGGAAGTCACCAGTTCAAGCGAACGCACCGTACAACCTAGCAATATTGTTTCCTCATTTGAAAGACCCATTTTGGGTTGCCGTAAATTATGGGGTATTTAAACAAGCTGAAAAGTTTGGAATTGGCGCAGAGTTATTTTTAGCCGGTGGCTATCGTAACCTTGGCCGTCAAGTCATTCAGCTAGAAAACGTATTGAAACATAAAGACGCTTACGATGGTGTCATTATTGGTGCGGTACAGTTTAAGAAAAGCAAGTTAGAAGACATATACAAAAAGCTAACCGCTGCAGGCATGCCCATAGTCTCCGTGATTAACGATAGCTTTACCCCTACTATTAATGCTAAATCTCTGGTTTCATGGGAAGAGCTAGGCTTTCAAGCCGGTAAGTACCTAATAGAACATGCAAAACAAAAAAGCGTCAAAGTCTTAGTGATGCCTGGACCTAAGGGTACAGGTTGGGCACCTGACAGTTTAAATGGATTCAACAAAGCATTGGCACAAGCAAGTGATCAACACAACGCTAAAGTGCTTCCGGCAATTTGGGGCATACAGGAGATAAAACCCAACGGCATTTACTTAACTTTATTCTAGAAAAACATGACAAAATTGACTATTTAGTAGCTAACGCAATAGCCGTTAATGCCATGGTGACCAAGGGACCCAATGGTGAACCTGCGCCGATTGAAACGTTCAAGAATAAGCATCCTGAGATAAAAATAATTTCAACTTATATTATTCAAGATGTTTTTGATCATATCACCGCAGGAAGAGTGTTGGCATCGTCAACTGACTTAATGAAACAACAAGGTCAAATTGCAATAGACATGATGATAAAGCTATTAAACGGCGACCAGGTAGGTAGTAAAGAAAGTAACTTCCCATTTCGTGCCGGACCAATCGTCCCTATAATTTCTCAGGACAACATTCAACAATGGCCATATGAATACTTATTTGGTGAGAGAGAATTTAAAGCAATTCATGTACTCTCTATCAATCAACCTGTTTTGTTACAGCAGCGGAGTACAAATGAAAGCTAATACAAAATGGAAAGATACGCTGGCAGCTAAATTACTAGTAAAGGTTTTTCAATATTACATTTTTATAACCGTCATTGTGACGCTCGCACATATGTCTATGGACTTTTCATTTACAAAAGATATTGTTGAAGATGATTTAAAAGTTTTTCATACATCTTTTGAACCAGGGTTAAGTGTTGCACTTTGGAATCAGGAAGATGACGCATTACAAAGTAGTCTGCTTGCGATATATCATGTTCCCCAAATAGAAGGTGCAAAAATTATTGATGAGAATGGTAACTTTGTTACTGCAATTGGTTATGTCAAAAACGAACACGGTCAAGTGACTTATTATGATCCGAATACGTTGTCACATAATGAGTCGATAAGTGGTGGCTCACAAAGCTTATTTTCATATTCAAATAATATCCATCATCAAGAAGATAATATTTAATCGGTAATTTGATCCTCTATTCATCCGATAACATTGTGTTTTCTCAGGTACAGTACGGATATATATTTATCGTTATAAACTCAATAATAAAAACTCTCGCACTGTGGTTGATAGTTTTGTGGCAAAGTAAGCCACTGATATATGACCCCCTTAATCAAATATCCAACAGGCTTAAATCAGAACGCCCTGATACCTTATCAGACCTTCACTTTGACATCTCAAAAAAAGAAAATGGTGAGTTATTATTATTAAAAAACGCGCTGAATAAAATTTTCAAAATGTTAGCGCTATCAATTAAGGAAAGAGACACAGCTCTTAATAAAGCGACTCAACGCAACGAAGAACTATCACAATTTTCATATCGAACGTCACATGATTTAAAAGCACCTTTAGTAACAGTTAGGCGGCTGTCACACATCATAATTGAAGATGTTAATAGCGGAGATTATGAAGAAGTTGAATTGAACGCAAACAGAATAGCAACACATGTATCACGACTGGAAAACTTAGTCACCGATATTCTAAACTTAGCTCGTGCGGATTTAGAAATCACAGAGCATGAAACGGTCGTTCTTTCTCAGGTACTTACCGATGTAAAAGAAACTCTATCAAGTGTTTACATCGAAGGTGGTGTTCAAATAATAGACGATATTAACCCAAAGTTGCGATTGTATGTACCCAGAGCTCGCATTAACCAAATACTTGAGAATTTACTTTCAAATGCTTTGAAGTATAAGGACCCTTGTAAGTCAAAGTGTTATGTGAAAGTTTCCGCACAAAACACCGGTAATGAAGTCTTGGTGGTCATTGAAGATAATGGTGTTGGGATCCCACTGAAATATCAAACCCAAGTATTTCAAATGTTTCGGCGTTTCCACCCCGAAGTATCATTTGGTAGTGGTCTAGGTATGTATATTGTTAAAAAACATATAGATAATTTATCTGCAAATATTAATTTTACGAGCTCTGAAAAAGGAACTCGTTTCGAACTAACCTTTAAAAATTGAGTGATATATTGTGAAAAAAGTGTCGGTTATGATTATTGATG
>NZ_JAGJEE010000048.1:0-29261 GCF_018100885.1 Pseudoalteromonas sp. MMG013
GCAGCGGGGCGAATATTAGTGAATCCCTTGGAGAATGTGAAGCTTTTTTTTAAAAAAACCGCTCAACTGATTAAAAAACAGTACATTTGTATAAACATACGGCAACAGCCACAAATAATTGGAACTTTTTGATTTTTACAGACTCTATTTGATCGACAAAGTTTGCCCAACCATATAACTCTTGGTAATCTTAATACAGTTTAATTATCGGAACATTGTTTCACTTAAGGAGTTTAACATGGCGTTTAATCACTCATATGGCACAGCTCAACCAGCTATGTCGACAATCGAAACTAATAAGGTACTTAAAAACACGTACTTTCTATTAGCTATGACGCTTGCTTTTAGCGCAGTCACTGCAGCTATTTCAATGACGATGGCTCTACCTCGTTTTACAGGTATTGTTTGTTCATTGATTGGCTTTGGTCTTATATTTCTGATCCAGAAAAAAGCGAACTCATCTTCTGCAATAAGTTTAGTATTCTTATTTACAGGTATTATGGGTTTCGGTTTAGGACCATTACTTAACCATTATGCTGCAATGCCTAACGGTACACTGTTAATAATGCAGGCTCTCGGCTCCACAGCTCTCATCTTTTTTGGCTTATCTGCTTACGCTTTAACAACCAAGAAAGACTTCTCATTCATGGGTGGATTTTTAACCGTCGGCTTAATTGTCGTTATTATTTCTAGCATTGTTAATATTTTCATCGGTAGCAGCATCGCATTCATGGCTATCAATGCCGCGGTGGTATTATTGATGTCTGGTTTAATCCTTTATGATACAAGCCGTATCGTAAATGGTGGTGAGACTAATTATGTTATGGCAACTGTTAGTCTATACTTAAATATCTATAACTTATTCACGTCATTACTTGCACTTTTAGGTGCAAATGATGACTAACCAGTTTGTTCTGGTAAACTAAGCCCCATATTGGGGCTTTTTTTATGGGCTAGCTTTGAGTAAATTTGTACTTTCTTTGCATTCAAGCGTATCTGATCACGCAACTCTGAATAACCTATCCCGCTTTGCACATGCAGCACTAGACGACGGCCATCATATTCCGTGCATCTTTTTGTATCAAGATGGTGTCTATCATGCGTCGCAGCATGTTGAGCTAGCCAGTGATGAATTAGATATTGCGGCTATTTGGCAAGCATTAGCAGATAGAGGTATCACACTCATGCTTTGTGTAACCGCAGCGGAAAAGCGCGGTATTGATACTACAAATACAGGTATATTTAAAGTTGCAGGTCTTGCAGAGTTTGCCATGCTCAGCGCAACATCAGACAAATGGATACAATTCAAATGAAGAATATAATGATTATTAGTGATCACAGTCCATTTGATGGTATGCATATACGTGATGCGTTAGATATGACCTTGATTTTTGCCGCAATAGACCAACATGTGAGTTGGTTGTTCCAAGGCTCGGCCGTCATGGCCTTAAAACCTAAACAGTCACCTCAACAACTTGGTATTAAAGATTTCTTTAAATCAATTAAAACGCTTGAAATATATGATGTAGAAAATATATATGTATGTGAAACTGCACTAAAGCAATTTAACCTAGATCCCGACCAATTAAGTATTGATGTGACCGTAATCAGTCAAGCACAGCAGCGCCAACTCTTGAGCCAACAAGATCAGGTGGTAACACTATAATGATAAATACCATTCACATTTTCTCTAGACCGTTGAGTCACTACAACACACATACTATTTCTATGCTGCTCAGTGACACCGATAGGATCCTATTAATTGCTGATGCATGTTATGATCAAACAAGTTTTAAGAACTTAACCGATAATGGTTATATATTGTCTCAATGCCTTTCTACAAGAGGTGTTGAATTGCAAGCTCCCTTCTCAGCTATTAGCGATATTGAATGGGTTCAACTCATCGATAGCGCAAAGAAAACGATTACTTGGTAACTATGCTAGAAATTAATCATCGAACTATTGATACTGATAAACAGGGCTATTTGATTGACCATACTCAATGGTCACCTGAATTAGCACCTATCATTGCAGAAAAAGAAAATATTGAATTAAGTGACGCACACTGGGAAGTCATTCACTTTGTGCGTGGTTTTTATGAAGAGTATAGTACGAGTCCAGCGATTAGAATGCTGGTCAAAGCTATGGCTAAAGCACTCGGTGAAGACAAGGGGAATAGTATGTATTTATATAAGCTATTTCCAAAAGGACCTGCTAAACAAGCAACTAAAATTGCTGGATTACCTAAACCTGCCCGTTGCATATAAACTCAAACTCTACATCATTTCTACTTGATTATTGTGTGAATTAATTCGTAAAAAAGGCGCTAAATAGCGCCTTTTTATTCACTAACAAGCCCATCTTTAGACCTGTCATACTTAAAACTTACTTAGTGTAAGCTCTCGGTAATTTAGACTCAGTTGTATAGCGGTCTCTTAATTTGTCATGGCGAGACTCTGTCGTGACTTCGATACCATTGATCCACATCTTTTGTACATGAGTACTGATCTCAAATGGATCCGCACTCCAAAGTACTAAATCGGCTCTTTCACCTTTTGCTATTTTACCACCTTCAATACCAAAACTTTCTGCAACATTGGCTGTCAGCGCTTTAATCGCCCCTTCATGGCTCATGCCATTAGACACCGCAATACCAGCATCAAAGCGCAATTGATACACATTATGACTACCGTCACCACCGATTGACAATATAACCTTCACCCCAGCTTTTTCAAGGGCTCCAGCCGTTTCTAAGCTCGCATGAAGCGAATCAAAGCTAGTGGGAAGGTTCGAAACGGCACTAATGATCACCGGTACTTTTGCTTTCGCCAATTGAGATTTCACTAGCTGCGCATCGTCTGCGCCCCATATGATCAAATTAATACCAAATTGTTCTTTGATTTTAATAATTTCAAGAATATCTGAAGCGCGAGTTAAATGCGTTACCAATGGCATTTGGCCATTCAGAACTTGCGTTAATACTGTCTCTTCTAGCGAAGGCTTCTTATCTTTATCTTTCTTGTCATCTTTTTTAGCCAAAGCTTGCTGACGCTCTTCAAGCTTATCAACTAGTTGCTTATATGATAGAGCGCGTGAGCCTTTACTTTTGCCCCCCAAATGCACCACGAGCGCAGTATGCTTGTCTGTTACACTGCCAAATTCACCACTTAAATCAGCAACAAAGCCTAGCCCTGCAAAAATGCTGTCCCCGCCGTATGGCACAGCGACGTTTTGCGTAACTCCCCCTTTACGTGCATAAGGGATTAATGATGAGCGAGGATTAAATGCGCTGCTGGTATCGAAGTCAACTCCCGCTTTGTCATCTCCTGCATCACGAGAGCCCGCAACTGCACCAACTTCAACTAACCCCAACTGATTCATAGACCCGATAAAACCTGGTGTTAGGATTCGATCATTCGCATCAATTGTGATATCAGCATTAACATTACTAGGATTAATTGCGGTAATTTTACCACCTTCAATCACCACAGTAGCATCTTTTAAAATACCCTGCTCTGTTGATGTATGCACTGTGGCATTGGTAATTGCAGTAACCTGTGCAAATGCTGAAGAGCTAGCAAGTAAGGCACCGGTAATTAACGATAATTTAAATTTTGTCATGGTGTGCACTCCTATCTCTGACCAAGCATAAAATCACTAACTGCTTGATATTTATCATCATTTCGATCATAAACCTTCGCGCCGTCAACATAAACAGTCTCTGCTTTTGCATATACACTAAACGGGTTTTTATCCCAAATAACCACATCTGCTTGCTTACCTTGGCTCAATGACCCAGTTTCTTTTTCAACACCAAGCGATTTGGCCGCATTGTAAGTGATCCACTTAATTGCATCCTGCTCTTTCAAGTCAAAGCCTTTACGATTAGCTGTGTGCATAACCTTCGAAGCCTCATGATTTAGACGTTGAATCGTAGTATCTGAATCAGAGTGCACAACGGCACAAGAATTTTTCACCGCATCTACGATCGCAACATTTTCTTGTACCATATCATAAGCTTCCATTTTGAAGCCCCACCAATCTGGCCAAAGTGCCGCACAATTGCCGTTATCGGCTAATAAATCAGCAACTTTATAAGCTTCTATACCATGATGGAACGTACCAGCATGATAATTAAACTCTTTACCTAAGTCGATCATCATGGCCATTTCTTCAGCTTTATAGCAATGGTTATGTATCATAACTTCGCCGTCTAAAACGCCGCGCAATGTATCATATTTAATGTCTCGCTTAGGCGCATCAGGGTTTAATCCTGCTGCATGGGCTGCATCGTACTGCTCCCACGCTAATTTGTATTCTGTTGCTTCAATCCAAGCTTGACGATACCCAGCCATGTTACCCATACGTGTTTGCGGCGCTATCTTATTTGAGCCATATACACGTTTTGGATTTTCACCACACGCCATTTTTAAACCGTAGGGTGCGTCTGGAAATTTCATTCCTTGCATTGTGTGTGCAGGAACATTTTTCAATGTAACACCTCGCCCACCGAATAAATTCGCTGAACCAGGTAAAATTTGTAATGTGGTGATCCCGCCTTCTCGCGCTCGATTAAAGCCCGGATCTTGAGGCCAAACCGAATGCTCAACCCATACCTCTGCAGTATTTGGGCTAGTCATCTCATTGCCATCTTGGTGAGATTCAACAGATGGACTAGGATATGCGCCTAAATGAGAATGAACGTCAATGATGCCAGGCGTAACCCACTTACCTTGCGCATCAACAGTATTATCAGCGCTAACATTTAGGTCTTTGCCTACTTGGCTAATTTTACCATCAACAATGTAAACATCAGCTGCATCTAATCTTTCACCTGTACCGGTGAGTACCGTCGCATTCGTGATCAAAGTCGAACTGCTGTCAGAGACAGCATAAGTACTTGGATATGGGTTTTTGTTTATTTTAACGTGGTCTTTTTGCGGGCCTTGGTCTTGACAGCCCGCCAGCGCAGCACCAAGTGCTAACACTAATACGGAGGGAGCAAATTTTTGCATTGTTGTCATCTCTTCTGTTTTTTTTCACTGTAACTAATTCATCGTGAAAAGGCGATTTAAATACCTTGAAACGCAATAATTCACGATGAGTTTTATCGATTTTAATTACGCTTTGGTGCTATATAGTCTTCATATAACTTAGCAAGTGCACCCTCTAGGTCAAGTTCAGCATGTCGTTTTAGCAACTGTTCGCTCGCTCTTGCAACAAAATCTGAGTTTTGTTTATGCTCTTTCGCAAACTGTTTAATTAGATCTGACGTCTGTGCTGTTTTAGCTGGTTTCTTATGCCTATGCATATATTTACTAATGGCTTTATTAAAATCACCTGCACATTCGCCCACCAACAAATCATAAAATTGGCTTTTTTGTAACGTGTAATTCGCATAGCAAAACGCTAATGCACTTTTAAAATCATCAAAATATTGTTCACCAACACAAAACTCCACTTTAGCTGTTGGCACTTTCACTTCAGCACCTGATATCTCCAATATATAACTTGGGAAATCTAGCCGTATTTGCGTTTCTTTGCCCAAACGCATACCGGCCTCAATACTGGTATGAAACTCAGGACTCATCTGCGCGAGTTCATCGTGTTCCCACACATTATAAACGCGTACTGCCTGAGCATACTTTTTCGCTAAGCTACTTTTAAGTGCTTTGATTCGTTCATTCAGTGTGAGCAACCTTTGACCCAGTAGTAAGCCATGGCATTCATAACAACTGGGCACAGTAATAAAGTCAGCGGTTTCTGAAAACTCAATGACGAGCTCGCAGTGCTGCAATGGAGGGCAATAGTCAACGTGCGTCGCCTCACAGCCGCAATAATAACAACACTGGTTAAACTCAACCGATTTTGCTAACCCATTTTGGTAATATTTTGATAAAGCTTCGAAGTTTTTTGACATAAATTTACATAATTAGTTTTAAATTTTAAAGAACTGCTAGCGTAAAGAAAAATTACTGATAACAAAGTGTAAACATGTTTTTTTTTGAAAAAAAAATGGAAAAATGTGTCAATGACTGCGCAATTTTTCTCCTTAAAAACAATTCCTTATAAGCTACCATTCACACTAACACACTTAGTTACACTCTGACGAAATTGCTTTACAGCATTCATTTTTAAACCCGCAATACTTAGTGGTGTCTACAGACCAAAATCAAATGGAGCACACCCATGAATGTAATAACAGTACTAAGCAGCGCAGCAATCTTATTGGCATCGTCTTCATCTCTAGCACATGAATTTATTGCCGCTGACAATACACCTGCAACACAATTGTGTATGGCTGTTGCATCAAATCATAAATTAACGTTACGCAAAGAAGTTCGAGAGCATAACATTAGCCGCCCGGTCCTCACTAACCGTTTAGCTTGTAACAACATGTCTATTGATACTTTTGCGACACTTTACAACCTAGAAAACTCAGCTAATTTTCTAAATATTGACATGACAACCAGTACACATATCAGAGATTTATCTGCATCAATGAACAACACACAAACAACACTTGTTATATCTGGTTCGAAATAGATGGATTACAAACATAAATTAATGCGTTTAACGGATGTTTCACGCATTAATTTTTCTATTTTTTACTAACTAAGAGATATTAATGATTGCCGCAACTAAACCAAATAGCCCACCAAAAACACCACCCCATACGACCAACCACCCTAAGTGCGTTTTAATCATATTTTGAATAATGTCTTTTACCATTGTGGGTGTCAGCTCATCTAAACGCTCATCGACTGCTTGTTCAATGGTATCGTGTACTGATGTCGAATTTCCGCCCAGTAATTCAGTGACAAGTAACGATTTAAATTGCGGTTCTTCCGTTATTTCTACCAATGTTTCTTTCATTTTTTCAACAAATGTACTGCGCATTGGCTGTAGCGCTTCACTTCCCCCAAACATCGTGAGCATTGGGCCAAACTGAGACGACTCAATTACAGTTATTAAGGTGTCAAAAGCAGGGTCCAAATCGACCTTCTTAATAACTGGCTCAAGATCAATATTATCCTGTTGATTCTGCAAAACATTGGATACTTTCTCTTTATCAAAAAACTCTTCGAGGATCAAACGTCTAATTGACTGTTTAAATTCTTTAAACTTCAACGTTATAACGCCAGATCCATAGAGCAAAGGCACTTTTTCAAATAGCATATGAATAGCAAGTAAGTTGGTAATAGCCCCTGAAAGCGCAAAAATACCGATAGTAAACACGATTGAGTGGCCAGTAAGGTATCCGAGAGCAACACATATTGCCGCAACGATATTTGTTATTAAGCTTTTATTCATTTGTGCACCTTATATTTATTACCGCGGCATTCTATACATTTGTCAAAAAAAAATATACGCCTCATCTTATTTTTAGTTTTTTGCAGTTATTGACCCATTGTCGTGTAAGTTGATTCCCTAATTGGTGGTAGTTATGAAAAAAGTGCTCTATTCATTTGAGTTCTTTTCGTTTTCAACCATAGTTTGAGTTAACCAGTTGTCGTTTTCAGGTAATATCTCAAATGTGGAATATGGTTAATCAACAAATCTCTGACGCACTTCATACATCATTTGAATTTACGCATAAGGCACTACTTGCGTCTCCCAGCGCCGAAAAGCTGTACAGAATTTCAAATGACAAACATACCTTTTTAGTGAAAGTTGATCGACTGACAGCTTTAGAGCGATTTGAATCAGAAGCCAGCGCACTCGAACTTATGACTCGGGATAGTGATTTTCTTATCTGTGATCCCATTACCATAGGTACCAGCTTAGATTTTAGCTTTATCGTATTAGAGTGGTTAGATACCAGTGATAACATGGATAACTGGCACGAATGCGGTGCGTTACTTGCAAAAATGCATCAGCGTCATGAACAAAAAATGTTTGGCTTAGAACAAGATAATTACATTCAACAAGTACTTCAACCTAATCAATGGCATAAAAAATGGGAAACTTTTTTTGCAGAAGATCGAATTGGTTGGCAACTGCAACTCCTGGCTGAAAAAGGCATCATGCTTGTTAATATTGATGAATTTGTTGCGACCATCAAAACCTTATTGCCTCATCACATCACGCCATCTCTCATTCATGGCCAGCTGTCACACAACAACATTGCATTTAGTCATGGTAAACCCTGCTTGTTTAATCCTGCGTGCTACTATGGAGACAGCGAGGTAGATTTAGCTATGGCAGAGCTGTGCTCCGCCCTCCCTGATGAGTTCTATCAAGGCTACTATGCATTTCAAAACAAACTTTCTGACGATAACCGCCGTAAAGAAATTTATCAATTATACCCTATCTTACTCAAAGCCAACTTGTTTGCCGGTAGCTACCTGCATCAAGCTAAACAGCACATCCACGACATATTAAAATAACAGCAATAAAGCTGTCATATTGGCATTAGCTGCTATATTTAAATTAGCGCAATAATTAGGTTAATAAGACCTAATGGAGAGCCAAATGAAAACTGTTTATGACCAACGTATTAGTTGCCCACATTGCGGCCATCATATCTTTGTTAGCCTTGATACCAGTGAAGGTGATCAAGATTTTTATGAAGACTGTGCAGCTTGTTGCAACCCGATCCATTTAAACATGCATATTGATCGAGCTTTTAATAAACTTGAATTACATGTTGATAGTGATGATGAACAAATATTCTAATATGAGGCAGAAGGAATACTGCGGCTCTACTGCGCAATTTGCGTGCTTTTACGTAAATAATTTTCTACTGTATTAACAATCGTATAAGTTTGTTGGTCGACTTCTATATTCAAGAAGTCACCTTCAACTGCACGCCCCAAATTAGTAATGCTCAATGTCTCCGGAATTAAATGCAACCAAAAGCCAGTGGCATTCACTTCACCTACCGTCAAGCTTGCACCATTAATGGTTATAAAGCCCTTATATAATACAAATTTAAGCCACTCGTTTGGGAGACTCAATTGCACTCGACAATTATCATGATCTTTCACAATGGCTTTTATCTTTGCCATACAATGGATATGACCAGATACAATATGACCACCGAGCTCAGTACCAAAGGTCAATGAACGCTCAAAATTTACTTTGAAGCCTCGCTGTAAAAACCCTAAATTAGTCAGTTTCAGTGACTCGTCTATTACGTCAAAATAGACCTGCCCTACCACATCTTGAGGACTAACCTCATAACGTACAACCGTTAAGCAACAGCCATTAATCGCGATACTCGCTCCAATATCTAAGTGATTAAGGTAATTACTGGAGACTGATAGTACGAGCCTCAAAACCCCCCCTGATTTGTTACACGAAATAACCGTAGCTTGAGTTTGTACAATACCTGTAAACATAGAATACCTTAGCGAGACGTTTAAGAAAGTAATGATACCTTATTGTGGCAATTGGCTAAAGGCATCTTAAGCGCATGTTTATATTTCAAGATTACATGACGTGGCGGCATGTCGAAGTCGAGTTTAAACGAAACGGTCGTATATAAAATGATTACCACACCAAAAATAACGTATCACAAGCCATAAAACCTAACCGGCGGACTTTAAGTTCTTCTTAAACAGCAATTCCCCGTTTTTCCACTTCGTTTTATTTAGTCGGCAGACACCATAAAATTAAACAAACCGATACCCTGAACATCTAAAAATTCTAAGTCATTTCATCTAATTGTCTGGCTTTTTCATGCTTTCTAACGCTAATATTGTATTTTTGTGAATGCAGTATCATTATGAAGTTCAGTTATTGGGAAGCTAAACGCTTACTCCAGCTCGCCACCCCTGTTTTTTTAGCTCAGATAATGCTGGTATTAATGTCGGTTGTTGACACAATAATGGCAGGTCAAGTGAGCACTAATGATTTAGCTGCACTGTCAATCGCGACAGGTCTTTGGAATCCATTAGTATTTTCTTTACAAGGTATTCTACTAGCTTTAACAAGTATTGTTGCACACTGCTTTGGTGCCAAAGATCAAAAAGGCATTAAACACTACTTCCAACAAAGCATATACTTGTGCTTAATTCTTTCCACATTTGGCTTTATATTGGCCAACTTTACGCCATCGGTATTCGACAATTTAGGTACAACCACGGAGATCACCACATTAGCACAAAGTTACATCGACTTTGTAAAATGGGGCATTTTGGGGTTTTTACTATTTTCTGTTTATAGGAATGTCACAGAAGGAGTTGGCCTGACGAAACCTGCTTTTTACATTAGCATTGTTGGCTTATGCATAAATGTCGTGGCTAACTATGTCTTCATTTATGGCAAGTTAGGAATGCCAGCACTTGGAAGTGCTGGATGTGGTCTCGCCACAGCCTTAGTATTTTGGGTGATGGCCTTGGCTCAATTCATATATAGTTTCAACAGTAAAAAGCTCAAAGGAAAATGGCTGCTCCATCGATTTGAACCCCCTAAAATTAAAACTCTGAGTTACATAACCAAGCTTGGTTTACCTATTTGTTTAGCTACTTTTTTTGAGGTGACGTTATTTGCATGCATCCCCCTGTTTATTGCTGATTTAGGTGCGACTGCGGTGTCTGGCCATCAAATTGCGGCAAGTGTCAGTGTTATATTATTTATGATGCCATTGAGCCTATCAATGGCCATAACTATTCGAATTGGTAATCTATCAGGCCAACAAGCCCATACTCAGCTTAAATCAGCCATCAACACCAGCTTATTACTTGCAGTAATGATTGCGTTCTTTGTTGCCTTTATTACTTTCATAGCCAGAGATGCCATTGTCATTCTGTACACAAAAGACGAGAATGTTGCATTACTTGCTTCCAGCATCATTATTTTAGCTTGCATCTATCAGTTACCTGATGCTTTGCAAGTTGCAGCAAATGGTGTATTACGAGGTTTAAAGCATACCCAGCCCATTGCCGCGATCACCTTTTTATCATATTGGGTTATCGGTTTTACACTCGGTTACGTATTAACTAAAACAGACCTTTTAGTTACCGCGATGGGCCCCAGAGGATTCTGGATAGGTATCATTGTTGGTTTAAGTATTGCCGCAGTTTTACTCTTATTGAGTGTAAGGAGTCGACTTGTTAAAATTAGCACTGATTAGCTTAAGTATATTTACTCTCACTGGCTGCTCACCCCAGCCCAGTGAGATTTATCATGAGTATCAAAACAGACTTAGCACTGCACTCAATAGCACAACGCCAGACATACCAGACTCTGGGCCATTACATCATCCAAACGTTACTAGACCCACATCAACCCTAAGCATTTCTATTATTGAACTGGCCAGCATAAACCATTGTCGGCTCAGTCAAACTATTGCAAAAAGAAACAATCAATTAGGTAAAGTGCAGCTGCCAAGTGAAGCGCTTAAATACAGTATTCAGTTTGTACAACAAGCCGATGAATGTATAAATAACGAGCAAACAAACAACCCATTAATTAAGGATAAGATACTTGAAGCACGAAGAGAAAAACAACACCAACTTAGCCTATTTTTCGAGCATATGCTTTTTTCAGAACGAGAGCTCAAGCAGTTTACCCATTTAGCTGCAACTGAGGTATCCTTCGATAGATACTCAGAATTACAAAATCAAACACTGGAAGCACTCGCGCAACTTGTGCAACTCAAACAGCTGCTTAGTCAAAAAGATAAAATAGAAAACCTAGAGGCAACTGAAATTACGACAGCACTTAAAAAACTTCATAAAAATGCATTTGTTCAGCGCGTTATTACTTCAGCGCGGCAACAAGTTTTATTGAACCAGGCTACCTCTGCCTGGTTACACACAGTAGATATAGAGAACACAGTTTGCCCGTCCGGCAAAAACAAACAAAAAGCACACATCCTAAATAATATTTTTTCAAAATATTATTTAGGTCAATTACAGGGCTACCAAGCCCAACTGACAAGTATGCTTCAAAAAGTATCGCCTTTTTTGGCCGCGCTATGGCAGAATCACCCTGAGTTAGTGCTATGGGTTGATGAAAATAACCCACAATCTTTACTTACACAGTTAAAATCGAGTGCAATATCACACGTCAAATGGTGGCAAACTTTCTACAAAACGTGCAAAATTCGTCCTCAATGAATAAAAAAAGGGCAAACAAACAAAAATATGGAAAACTCGCTTGATCAAAACGCTGAGTCGCTATATATTAGCCGCCGTTGCAACGTAATATTCATTACATAACAACACTATAGTACGACCGTAGCTCAGTTGGTTAGAGCACCACCTTGACATGGTGGGGGTCGGTGGTTCGAATCCACTCGGTCGTACCAACTCTTTCTAAAGAGAATATGTATAATACAACCGTAGCTCAGTTGGTTAGAGCACTACCTTGACATGGTAGGGGTCGGTGGTTCGAATCCACTCGGTTGTACCATTTAATAATTGAAAATTATTCCAAAGTTAAAGATCCGTGCTTTTCCATATCCCTATTTACCCTTGCAAATAGATTCTAATTCAGCATTCTGAGTAATAACCCCCTTCAGCATATCGTGTCATTTTTATTTGATCATTATTAAGTCCCTGCTACAGCCCTACTTACCGTAATCATGTTTGCGACACTTCAGTGAACCTCGCAGATTACTTGGGCAAGAACGATTGAATTCTGAGAGGAAATATCCAGCTAAAGCCCGATTCTTTAGCGTCTCAGACAACCTTTTAAGTAGTTCGAAGTAATGTACACGAGTATTGATACTCCATAGATAATCAGGGGTTTGTAACTCATTAGATAATTCTAACGCCACATCAAAATCAGATAAATTATATTCAATCTCTCCTTCTTGAATTAAATTAACATTTTTGATTTTTTGCAGAACAGTAAGTCCACCATCTAACTTACAAGCATATTGAATCTGAGCAACCAAAGAATATGTTTGACCAGAATCATTGTCTGTTATTTTGTAAGTACGAAAGTAATGCAGTTCTTCCTTATTTCCCACTAAACGTTCAAAATTGATCCTTAGCCCATCAACGGTTACCGTTCCAATGCCTGCTTGGACAATTAACTGCTTTTCCCAAAGAGCCAATTTACGGCCAAAGGTTTTTGATTCGCCATAATTATAAATATCACCACACTTCTTGGACGCTTTAAAGTTTTTAGACACTTCAATTGTATACTTTGGGTGCTGTTCGTTAGAAAACGTGATACTACCTTCATCATTCAGTTTCTTTAATTTACTCTTTCGAATATAACCCGTAAAAGCGGTACCATTTCTTATCCAGTTCAACTTAAACCAAGTTGAACTTTCGTAATTTTCGTCAACCTCTAAGACTTCGCTGCCCCATATTTCATAGGTATGATCATCTATTGAAGAATCACATTGTTCTATTCTGCAAACAACCGTTGTTGTATTAAAATGTACACTCGCGTTTTTAAATTTTTGCTTTGCTGTACTTTTAGAAACGGTAGCTTCCAATACCCACAATTGCACGCCATCTTGTGATTTAACTTTAATATACCGTTGCCCATAAATATTTTTAGTGGCCATGTTTCTATCATCAATAAATAACAAAAATGATCTTGGCAAAAAAGTGATGACGGAGTGTCTATATTCTCCCAGCCCTTTCTTTTCAGGCATAATGGAAAGCCCAAATGATCTAGCCGTTGTATAATATGGATCACTTTGCCCGTTAGCCATATTTGCAGCCAATAGTAATAGTATCAAAAAGATCCTGGTAAAGTATTTCATTTACTTATCCTTTTTGGTCAAATTCTTTTTCCGCTTTTCTGAGTAACGCTTGTTTAATCGTGTTAATTCTTTCTACTTGCCTCGACTTAAACGTTTCAAACAAAGCTTTCTTTTGATCTACAGAGCTCGTAATTTGAAGCTCTGAAATCAGTTCCGTTTCTTCACCATTAATGTTTGTATCTAAGTGAGAAGCTAACGCCTCACTTTGTAATTCAATGCACATAATATTTTCGTATGCTTTGTTTCTATCAATTGAACTTAGTGTTGCCCCTTGATAAACATGTAAAATAGTGGCAGCCAATTGCTCTGAACAAGTATTAAGCTTTGAAATACTTGTATCTGTTAAAGCCCAAGTGATTTTCGTAACTTCAATTTTAAAAGCCCGTTCATTGTTAAATTGTTCATACTCTGATTGGACCAAAAATACGCATGCGAATACCAAGCCGCCAAATAATAATTTGTCGACTACAAGAAGTTTAAGTTCGTCAGAAAAGCTTTTTATATCCATGGTGAATCCTTTCTCATAATTATTTTAAAGTTTAGATAAAGGAATCAAGTACTGCACGTAAAGCAAACAGATTATCGAAGAAAAGTCGTTTTTATATTGAATGACGTAAAAGTAAGTACCAAATCAAGAAAGCATCCGGGTAGCTTTCAATAAATCTCACAGTCCCTAAAATCAAACCGTAACACAGCTGTATTATTTATAAAATATTAATAACATAAAGACCCTTTAGTATTATTTTTGCTCAATTAACTTAAATAAAAAAGGAATGATCATGTTAAAAAAACACACTCGCAATGAGTCTTGCTACAGTCCTACTTTCAACCGGCGCTTTAGCTGCACCAGAAGATCGCGCACCCGAGATCTGTTGGTACGAAAACCAGTAAGTACAAGTACATACGGTTGAATGTGAGTACGAAGTTGCTTTTGAGTACTATGGTTTACCGTACTTTCACTTTAATAGTAACCCAAGCCGTAATTGCCCGACTAAGTACTGGCGTAAAGTGTCTTTAGAGAAAGACTTAAGAATAAAAAGAACATTTACGCAAGAAGGAAGCATGCCTAGCTGCGGAACGCGATGGATGTCACATACATGGGAAAGCTATTACCCAGTAAACGGTGAGCAGTGCGAGTATTGGTGGCGTGAAGGTAAGAATGTAAGAGGCGATGTTGATACCCATACAGTAAAAACTGAAACTCGTCGTGTTCGTGTATGTGAGCCAGCGTACTAAGTAAGAAATATATAAATAACGTATTTGCGCAACGATTTCAATCGTTATAAAAAGTTGATCCGCTGACATTTTGCGGATCTTTTTTGTCAATCACAATCATTTCAATACTCCCTCCTTAAACATAAATGCAAAGTCTATCACCCTATTGGTCAACCACAGTAATCGCAGCGCTGGAGCATTAGAGAGAGTATACCTTTGAAATGCTGCACTGCTATGCTTTCACATTCTCTTCACACCTTACTCCCTAACATTGTGTACTCGACGTATTCTAGGGGTATAAATGTGATAACCAATTATCAAAGACTGGTCATAATAACTTTACTATTTATTTCACTCAATGGCTGCAGTGTGATCAACATTTTAAAGTTACGCAGCGCAAATGATGATGTAGTGCCAACCTGGCACGCACAATTGAACCAGATTAATATCAAAACTGATTATATTGGCGAAAAAACGTATGTTTACGGCAGTATCAATGGCGTTGATAATTTCAAGTTTATGGTAGACACAGGCGCTTCATTTACAGTGCTGTTTGATACGCCAAAAGTTCGCAGTTTGAACTTACCAAGAGGCTACGATTTAGAATTAAGCGGCTGGGGTGACCAAGAAGATAGCAAAAGTTATCAAACGACTATGCGCTCTTTAAGGTTTGGCGATATCGAAGTTCAGGGTTTTCAAGGCGCATTTATCAAAGCAAGCAAGACTCATTATTTTCAACGTGAGGATGAGCTAATTTTTGATGGCGTTATTGGTCATGATTTAATGCGTCATTTTGCTTGGACATTTAACAAAGAAGCGAAGCAAGTGACCGTATCAAACAGCCCTACAATTGCAACTAAAAATACATATTCTCTCCCGTTCGATATTTTCATGAGTAAACTATACCTGGAGGGAAGAATTGACTTTGGTCAGGGTCATATCGCTAAAAATGACGTCATTATTGATACTGGAAGCCGGCATTATTTCAAACTCAGTGCACAATACCCTATCAATAACGATTTAACACTTCCCAACGCCCAAGTAACTGGAGCAGATATCGGTCTCAGCGGAAAAGCCGAGCATCAACGCGTTACACTCCCTAGCGTGAGTTTTGGTACGTTGACTTTGCCAAACGTCAGAACAAATTTAATTGAACATGTAGATGAGGAAGACTATTGGGTCATTGGTAATGGCATATTTAATCAGTTCATTACAACTGTTGATTACTTCACTGAAACGTTATATTTAACTCCCTTAGATAATCGCCCTATCACGTCACGTTATAACCTAATGGGGTTAGAAGTACGAAAGTTACTCTCGGGTGAATTTTTGGTACGCTACGTTATGCCTAATTTACCTGGGCAATATGCGGGGATAAAAGTAGGTGATGTTATTACTCACTTAAATAAAGTGGCTACAAAACAGATTTCAAAAGATCAATGGCTGACTTATAGCGCAACGCCAGCTGCATATATGGTGTGTATAAAACAAAAGCAATGTGTCAATCTTACAAGTCGTCACATTACTGGGTATTCGATACCGTAAATTGAATTAATAAATGATCGCAGGAATATTTAGACAAGTCATACCAGATGCAATGTATGACTTGTCCAGGTAAGTTCGATTAGCTATTCCTATCCCCACCCCCAGCTCAGTACTGCGGTAAAAGCAATAGCGCATGTCATTTGACGCAGCGCCATTTTTATCGCGAAATGCCAACGCATTTCTCGAACAATCGTCAGCAAAGATACAATGCACGGCAACATCACGCCAGCAAGGTAAACCGCAGACAATAGCTGAACATCCGACATCCCACACACTTTTAAGCTTTGTGATGCACTATCAATTAAACCAATGGCCAAACCATCTTTTCGGATTGCCCCTAAAATCACAGCAATTGCCGCACCTTCAGGTAAATTAACCAACGCCATCAGTGGCGCAATAACCTCTGTTAGGAATCCGAAAAAACCCAACCAAGATAAAAACCCTGCGGCTAAACAAATACCAATAAATAACGGAAAAGCGGTAGTAAAGAATTCTTTTATAACACCGAGCATTTCAGATATCGCAAACTGCAAATTAGGGGGTTGTAAAAACCCTCGATTTAATAAGTTCGCTGATACGGCTGCTCTGCGCTGACTTTTCGATGTCGTCAGTAATAAATATAAGCAAGTGGTTGCTGCAAGTACCGCCAAATAAGGTAAAACTAAATACGGTTTACCTGCTGCTGAAAATACCGCGATTGTTGCTGGAAGTTGATAAGAACATGCCGATCCAAAAGAGATTGCTGAGACACATGTTCCCCGAGTACAACATGAACAATGACGAGTTTGAATAATTGCGGGCACATTGCACCCAAATCCCATAATCACTCGTACAAGATCTCGTCCACTTAGCCCGAGCTTCTGCATAAATGGGTCTAAACTAAACGAGAGTCTATCAACCAACCCAGTTGTTTTATACAAAGCAATAATGGCAGAAAAAACCAATACCGTTGGTAGTGCATATAATAAAAGAAAAGGCAGCATCGACACAACGCCATAGTCCCCCAGCAACATATGATTAAGTACATCCGGTAAAGTACCTGTGCGTGTTTTTAGCCAATTAGCGCCACTTTCAACGAAGGGGTAAAGCCAATCGGCCAATGCATTTGCATTCACCACAGACACCCAAGCGGGAAGAACAAGTAGCGTGAAACACAGTAACGGCCCTATCAATGGTAATTCAAAAAATGCCCTTCTTGGTATGACTGACCAATTTGCCGTTAAATGAGGTGGTTGATTCGGAAACTTATTAGCTCCTTTTAGTGCCGTTGCAAGTTCGAGTAATTGATCAGGCAAAACACGACGATTATCTACTGTGATCCACTGAAGCTGCGTGACCGATTTTAACCGTGCTATTTCTTGGCATACATCGGGGCGGTGCCTCACTTTATCCCAGTAAGTAACAACAATGATACCAACCCGACCCTGTATTAACGGCCATAGGTCGGTTAGGTCACTCAGTAAATCAGTTGATTTTACCATCAAAATAACTTGCTTGCTGGTATGCAATCTTTTTAATACTTGAGAGGTTATAACACTGTCCATACGTGTTTGAATACCCGGCGTATCTATTATCGTTTGCGCATTCCAATCATAATTTTGGCAGAATAAAGAACTTCCTTGTAAATTACTGCTGGTCGACTTTTTACCGACTAAGCTCTCAATAAATGCGGTTTTTCCAACACTCTCTTTACCTATCAATAACCAATTACTGTCTAGTTTTTTTTCCGGATAATAGGTTTCAACTTCAATCCGTTGGGTCTTCAACAGAAGCACTCCTGTTCAACACAACAATTTAGATCATTTAGTACCATCCCCGCTTTTTTGTAATGTCGAAATATACTCATATCTAAAGCCAGTTCTTCGCCAATAACACTACATGGTGCAAAAAATCGGCCTCTAAACTTATAGATGAAACATAACAGCGTGGGATCGTGATACAAACGTGACCCCGCTAAAAACAAGTTTCTCACTTTACTTGATTCATCAAATTTATTAACTAATGGATACCCATTTGCCTGATAATCAAAAAGCTCTGCAACAGGCCCTAAATTAATATCAAATCCAGTGCAATTGATAGGTGGAAAACGGGAGGTTAGCACTTTACCGCAGGTGGAAGTAACCACATACTGTTCAGCTTTTTTTTGTACCGAGGCAACGTTAAACTCCTCATCTAGCTCAACCTGATCCAAGGAGCTTAAATTAGCTAAACGCTCTGCCGTATAAGGTGACAAAACCATACTTGGGTCGTATGAATCTGAATTATTACCTATAAAATCCAATACCGTTACTTTATTCCCCTCATTCGCTAAGTTGTATGCTGCATCAACCCCACTCTCATATCCACCAATGACGATGTATGCTCCCTGTTCCTTCTCATTCCATCGTTGTATCTCACTATTATGTATACATAATGACGCTCCACTAAATGCATTTACGTTCGGTGTATGAAACTCACCACCAGCCCAAATAATGAAATTACAACGGATACTGAGTGAGTCAGTATCCAGTAAAAACCCCTCTTCATCGGTTAAATTTACAACGGACTTCAAACGTGTTTGTGTATTAACTTTAATGTCGTAGTGCTGAGTAACCAAATTTAAATATTGCGCGTACTCTTTACCATTTAGGTGCTCTTTACCGGTACTAAAGGCGGGTGATGTGTCAGGTGTAATGGCGTTCAAATCAGTTTGATGGTATCCATTAGAAGGAAAAGAAGGCGTAATGAAGCGCATACTTTCAGGCCACTTTAAGAAAGTTTCCCCTATTTCACCCTGCTCTAAAACAATTAACTCCCCCTCCTCTATGCCCATTTGCTTAAGTAACGCCGCGCAGCCTAAGCCTGCAGGGCCAGCACCAACAATGACAACTTCAGTTTTTATCATAGTGATCTTCTCCTAAAAAAACAAACGTTATAACATAACAATATATACTGATAAGAATGAGAATTCATCTCTTTTAAGATACAAGGTCAAATAAGCGTATAAAATGTATCGAAAAGCTTCTATATCAGTGACGCAACTCCACTAACGACAATAACGTAGGTGAACAAAACACACTAAAAAGAAGGAAAAACCACTAAATAACTATCGCCTAGAGTACCTCAACATTAATCAACCTATTGATGCCTAAAGTGCTGAATAACTCAGTCCTTACACCTCATTACAGTCAAAATAGTTGTAAAAAATGCAGTATATGTACTTATCAGTCAAAGTTACCTCAATGCTTTATAGATGATGCCGAATACATCCATTTTGAATGAATTTTATTGTGCCCCTTCTCGATGTACTGCCATTCCTACTGCTGTAAAACATCAACTAAGAGCTCATACCAGATAGAAACAACAAAATAATATACAACGATAAAATGTTAAATTTGTAAATTACTTAAATAACACGTTATAGGTAATCTCTTTGACTTATTCTGTTGTTGTATTTAGTACATTTTCAATGTCCCCGTTATACGGTTAAAAATTAAAAAATATAAGCTTATTTTTCAGAAACCTAATAAGAAAAAATTAAACTTAAAATATATTCAAATAATTACTAAGAACAAGAAAGAACATGTTTTTTTAATCAGTGATAAGTTCATCGCAATTCATATTTAGCACGAAAAGCAAACAACACGCTCATTGTGTTAAAAGCGCTTGAGCGCAAACATTTTTAAACTCACTTATTTAATAAAAAGAGAAAAAACATGACTCAATTACACTTCTCATTGGCAAGCTTGGCCCTCGTAAGCTTACTGGGTGGATGCTCCGGCAGCTCTGAAAACACGGTTGCCTCTGCTACCCCAGAAAATAAAGGGATCAGTAAACAACTGCCACAAACCGATAGCTCGCTCGCATCAAAGTCAACTATCTCTCTCAAATACAATCCACTCGCTTTAAACGCAACGCCCTCGAGCTTAATGCTTACTAAAGACCAAGATGGTTCCTTTGCAATCAAGGTCATGGCTGGGTTTAAGGTTGAGCAAGTATCAGGATGTAATGCTAAATTAAGCGCTCAAAAAAACGCAATTACACTTAATGGTACAAACCAAGATTGTACCATTACCATTTTAGACAAAAAAATAGTCAATAAAGTCGCAATTACTAGCACAGTAACTGGGTTGGGCGAACTTATTGGTTTACCTGAATCAATCGCAGCAGGCAGCGCCTTTACATTCAATTCTCAAGCTCGCTCAGGTCATCATATCGGAAGCCTCTCTGGGTGTGGCGTAACAAGAACAAACAAAAATGCTTGGATAGTAAAAAACGCCACAGCTCCGTGCCATATTACTGCGAAATTTGAGTCTCAATTTCAAGCACCCGACGCATTACTAGAAGTCATTAAGCTACCCATTGTTGTACACGCATTAGACAGTGCAACCACCGTTATTACTGATTCTCAAATCCGCGCCCAACTTGTTCGGTTGAATAGAAATTTTAGAGCACAAAGCGCGAGTCAGGCAATTTCAACATTTGGCGCAAAAAAGCTATCACACGGCATGAAAGACAGTGGCATTCAATTCTACTTAGCATCTAAAACGCCCTCAGGTGAAGTAACTTCAGGTATCAACCGTGTCGCTCACTCGACGACAACTGAGCCGTTCAGTAACAACAAACCAGTGTGGGATACATCTCGTTACGTTAATGTCTGGGTAGGCGACCTTGATACTGAAACTGGTTTTAAACTAAGTAAAACTATCAAAACGCAAGCTGGCTCTGATGAAAAAACGGGCATTATCATCGACAGCAGCATATTCAATACCCAAAAAGCAAAACCTGAAAAACACAACCCCACGATAGAGCAAAAAACACCGTTACACGCTGCGCCCAAAACAGTATTAACCCATGAAGTAGGTCACTTCCTAGGATTGCATGGTTTTGTTGTTGATAGCCCAATTACTCCGCCTTGTGATATGCCGACCAGTTTCCGTGACACCTGTGCAAATGAACAATTGTACTTTAATTTTATGCGCGAAAGTGCTTCAGATGAGCACAGAAAAACATTCACGCAAAGCCAAATACAACGCATGAGAGATACGCTCACTCAAGGCAACCTCAAGTCTTTATACGATAACTCATTAGCGCTTTAACCCATATCGCGTTTTCACTTATCACTGAACATTAGGTATTGAAATGAAAATTAAGAATGACGATCACTTGTTCTACGGAGCCTTACTTTTGGTCCTTATGTGCATATATGTCATGTATGACGCTCACTCAGCATTTAGTTGTTCGGTTGGCTCGTGCTTTTAAGCGTAAGCGTCATCGCCAAGCGTGGCTTTCAAAGTTAAAGCCAAACCACACAGTGAAGTATTGACTTCACTGTGCATGCGCTTTGTAAAACACGATTATTACTGTTTGCTGCAAAGAGAAACATTCAGAGAACACATTTTATTTAACCTCAGGTTTGGATAAGAGTTTTGGAATAGAAAATATTTTGAAAACAAGCTTACGTGCAATCCAATGATGATATTTCTTTCAATATCAAAGCGTTTTTATGCAGTAATAGCGGGCTATTACAAATGAAAGCAACGCCGAGAGTGAGAAAAATAGCTTTATTGGGCAAATTTGCTTATCCAGAACTGAGGTTATTTATTAAACACTTAAAGAAAAGCCATATGTTCATTCTAGTATGCAATGAACAACGTTTAAGCGGCTTTTGTTTCCAAATAGAGGTTAGAATGAAACATAAAAAACCATGTCAGCTTGTACTGTCTACACAAAGCTTACTTTTGCTTAGCTTAAGTGCTGTCAGCCAATATACACAAGCTGATGAGCTTATTTTATCACCGAGCTTGTCATTACAAACTGGTGATACCATTGTACTTAAACCAAAAAATGCACAGTCAACCGACTTTGTATGCCTTGGACGTGAGAGCAACGGGTTGGTCACGATTGCAGTACCAGATCACAGTGGCCTTCCCTCAAACTTGCGAGGTTTTTACAACCCTTGGTGTAAATTCAACGTAGAAATAGTGGATGCACAACGTGGTACCCTCAATCTGAAGGTACATCAAAATACCACATCTCAATATGCTGGCCGTTATTTGAAACGGTATTACCAAGATAAACAGTACGTCTCAATTACGCCAGGTTGGACACCCGATGCTTTTTCAACATTTACAGTCTCTTCTAAAGGCAGTGACTTAATTGAAATGCAGGCTGAAAATGGGCATTATGTTACCGCTTCAGGCCGTGCTATTAGTGTGGCGAACACAGGTGAACGCCAATTTCATTTATATACTTCAGCCGTCGATGTTACCGATGGAGCCCCTGTTGAAGATGAGATTATAACTCCTGACATCTCCCAGTCGCACGCTCGAACTTACATGGCCAGTACGCTCGAGGGATACCCAAAGTACAGCAACAAAGATGGGTATGGAGAATATCAGCTCATTAATGAGCAAAATAAAGAAACGCTCAGTATTTTGTCTTTTAAACGCCAGCTGATACCTAACCAAACAGGGGCAACACTTGCCTTTGAATATAACAGCTGTAATGCCGATGGTAAGCCGAGCATGACCTCTATGCAAATGTCATCATTTGGCATACGTCTTGGTGCAACTACGCCGAAAAGCCTCGAAATTAAGCCTCAATCAACCATTGGCCCTGTTCACAGTGACAGTGCAAATGGTATTGAGATTTTCTTCAGAGATACCTTCGGCCGTATGATAGGTGTATGGGGGCATAACCCAAGCGTCGATATCCGTAACTATGTTGATACTGATCTGCAATACACCAATTGCCAATTTCAAGAAGTCACTCTGCACATTAATACCAACAACGCACTTTCACTCAGCATAGGCAAGCACAGTATTTTAGACAAAGTGCAACTCACTGATGAACAAGTTGCGAATATATACTCGCACCCTGTCACCTTTTTCGCGGGCAGCCAAGCTGGTCTGCCACAGCAAAGTAATAGCTATAAGATTCGCAATGTTCGTTATGAAGGCATTGACGCAATTTTTACCTCAAATTCTGACCACAATAGTCCATCGCACACTCGTAATAACAAGCAAAACCCCAGTGAATTTTCATTATTAACCACCTCAGATGATGCGCCGACAACCAGCAGCCTTTTTTTACCACCTTTAGAACACGCCGAATTTGGCTTTGAATTTGATTATCGTATCTGTCCTGCACACAATACAGTCCAAACTGAAGTCGGTTTAGCATTGAGCCTTAACCAAAGAGACATCATTGCAGCCTACGAACAAACCGATATAAACGCCCTTACTCCTGAATCATATGGCCTGCTAGATGCCAATAAAGCACAGGGCGTTGCGCTACACGTTGGGGTAAATACCAGCGCTAAACTAATTGATACCAATGATTATAGTGTCATGAACTCAGGCGCAAATCAGACCCTTATTGGTGATTGTACTTGGCATTCAGCGCTCATAGGGACCAAAAGAGTCACTGACGATGTATCTGATACCTTTGCATTTGGTTTGTATTTATCAGCAAACGACGCTGATAGCGCATACGGTAAAGCAAACCCTGATTATGCTCTATCTGTCATGCATAATTTAAGTGCTGATACGGTGTATGAATTTTTATCTCAACCCATCGGCTTGCATGCTGGTAGTAAACACTTTTCTGGTAGTGTCGATATTCGCAACCTAAACTATACACAAAACTTGCGTATAGATGAGCCTCACGAGAATCTTACTACAACGCAAACAATATTAAACGTTGCTGAAGTCTCGTTCAAAGAAGACACCGATGCAGACAAAGTCGCTAATTGGTTTGAAGACTCACGCTTTAACATCAACACGGAGCCAACCCTACAAGGCACCAACATTGATAGTTTTAAAGGCAATTTACAAGCGACTGCAAAGGGGCTATTTACGCATTTCAATCAATATCTCACGCCAGATCAAAAAGCGATGTACGTTTACTACCCGCAGTTTGTAAAAATGTTTCAAGGATTACAATATAATACCCAGCAAGCCACACGACAGCTTGGCGGTCACCCTAAAAGCCGAGGAAACTTATGGGTCAATGCGGTCGGCGCTTATTTAAAAAAGCTAAAAGCACATCGGCTTGATAATGACAGTATGGCGAACCTCTCCAAGCAAGAAAGCCTTGGACAAACTATTTACTTAAAAACAATTACGCCCTATATAAACATGTCTGTTGATACGCACACAGGTGGTATAACGCTTGCTAATGTACTCACTCGTGACATCATTGATAACTACTTTAGCGGTCCCTTCTTGGCTTATTCTGGGTTTGGTAAAGTATCCGATAGCGCTAAACATATTTTGCAATTCACACGCTTTAACGACATCGCGGCGCGCCAGTATGGTGCTGGCAATTTTCCAATACCAACAGTTAAAAATCCAGATAACGATTGGCAAAATGAACAAAACTGGCGACTTTTCCACCGTGCTGAAGTACCTGCAATGTGGGCTTTCTCTGCTGTTGGATTAGATGTTTATAGCTACAGTAGTAGAGCGAGTGGTACCACATATCTCGAGTTTCTAGAAGCCAAAGACGCCGCACTAGAGCAAACTGTGGCGTTTTACAAACTCAACGGTCATAACGGCGATAAGTTATATGCAGCAGCTCAGCGTGCTATTGCTCAGTATCAAACAGCGTATTTACCTGGTGCAATGAATGCTTATGATCCACTTGTTAGAGCAGCGCACTATGTGCGAAACGCGTACAAAAAAGAGCTACTTGATCATGTTGATGGGCAACTTGCTTCCGCATGTGCAGCCAGCCAATTTGATTATGAGCTCGTCAAGAATTGTTTCTATCCGCAACTACAAGCTGATTTAAATAAGGTAGCGCGCATTCGTCAACAAGCAATTAGCGACTTTATTACTCAAAAAGGCAGCAAAGGCTATTTTGGTCAATTTGCCGATTGGTTAATGGTTCTACTGCCCGTTGTTGAAGAAATTCGCGCCATGGATTTAGTCAGTACACTCAGTGCTGCGCTTGAAGAAGAAGGTATGTCAATGAGCTCTTTTGCTGAGGAAGGCATTGCCACTTTGGAAGAAGAAAGTGCAAGTTTAGAAAGCTCACTTATCGGTAGTGAAGCCACACAAGATATCAATTTTGCCGCCTTTTGCCCTATTTAAACCGGAGAACAATCATGATTAAAGCAATGCTTACGGTATCCATGTTGATAATTTGCTCAGCGAGTACCTATGCCCAAAACACACAAACTCATATCATTGATGGTAAATCATTTACGTATGCGTCAGATTTAAGTGAAGAAGCAAAAACAGCGCTGTTTGAGCGCTTTGCAAATACCACGGCAAATGTTGAGAAAAGCACCGCAAATACGGCTTATATTAATGATGTATTCGCTTATGAAGACTCAGGTGCAGCACTAACAACACTTGCAGAGTATGAAAACTCATTCCCAGAAGCGAGTAGACTTTTTGGTCGCCTCATTGCTCAATCTAAATCAGCAATTGCCAGATATACACAAGACTTTAAAGCCATTAACAACTATGCCCGTACGGGGATCCCTACCGGCCCCAATGGTGTAGCGGCGGACCTTGCTGACACTCAAATGTTTATGAATAACTTAGATACAGGGCTACAACATTTACCTAAGTATGCGGGTACAAGCTATCGCTATACGCAAGACTTGGGGATTGGCAATAAACTCGCCAGTGGCGAAATCAATATCGGTGATGTAGTGGCAGACAAAGCCTATCAATCCACCTCTAGCAATCTAAACTTTATGAATGCACCTCAAGCTGAGCAATTTTATGGTAATGCAGATGATCTTGTTTTTTACGAAATAGAAGGCCAAAACGGTCGGTTTTTACCAACCAACTTCACCTCTGGTGGCGTTGCTAAAAATCAATTTGAAGTACTGTTTCCAAGAAACACGGCATTTAAAATTGACGGCTATTCACAATTTAGAAAAACCATGACCTCCGGTGGTATCGCTAAAGAGCGTAATGTCACATATGTAAAAGTCTCTGAAATAGAGTCTAACCCTGAAATTATGGAAGGTGCACTGGCAAGCCACAGTGGTGAATTAATAAATGCGCCGAGCTGTATAGAATAAGCGAGTAAAGTCGCAGCTGGATAACTTACCCAGCTGCGCATTAAAACCTGACTTCAGTTACATCCAGATTATGTTAGTCAATGAAAGCATGCGTAGTCTTCCATACCGAAATCTCACCATTGATAATTTGGATTGATTAGCAACACAAATTGAAAAGCCAAATTTTACATTTCGAGTATATTTGGATTATTGTTGTAATCGCAGCGATTCTATAACTTTGGCATCGACCCAGTAAATATCTGCTTTCTCACCGCGAGATCCATACGAACGGTGAAAGAAAAAATATTTGCCATCAGGTGTCACACTACCATACGAATCTTGATGTTTTGAATTTATCTTATCTCCTAAGTTTATCGCAGCGCCCCAGGTACCATCTGATTGTTTGAAAGAAACATATAAATCATTATCACCATAGCCTTCTTCTCTTTCACTGTCCCAAATAATATACGACTCATCTGAAGCAATGAATGGATGTGCTGTCCATTTACCGGTATTTATTTCTTTACTCACAGATTGAGGTAACGTTCGTTTGCCATCGACCAGCCGAGAATAGCGGATATTCCCTATTTCAGTTGCCTCATCGAAATAAAACGTGCCTTTAGATGACGCCGTCAGACGCATGATAGGCATATCATCAAAAGGAGCCCCTAAGCTTTTCACTTCAGACCAACCAGACCCAACTCGCTCTCTGTACGTTTTCCCCAAATGTAAAACTTGACCATCTGTAGAAATAAATGGTTGTCCAGCTCGGGGCGGTAAAACAGACTCCACCCACTGATCATCTTTATACTGAATGAAAACCAATGTATTCTTTTTATACTCTCCTCCTCTTCTTCGAAAGTAAAACTCTTTTAAATCAGGAGAAAATGCAGCAGCGGCTGCTCTGAAGCCCTTTTTTATCAGGTTCGGAGCAAAAATTTTAGGCGTCAAACCTGGTGGCTTTTGCCCAAGATAGATGTTTTCTCTAACAGGGGCATTATTCTTACTGTAACTATGACTACTCACCACAATGGCAGAAACCAATAACACCGATGAAATATAACTATGTTTCATAATGTACCTTTAATTTGTAACCAGTAAATTCTCTAATTTATAAATAACGGCCGTATTAAGCTTCAGCGTTTTATACTCGCCGCAATAATTGACTGATAGCTTTAAACAGTAACTATAACGGGAGCATTATTTTTAATTTTGATGTTGCCGAGATTGCTATATAAACTACGGTTTAGGCCTTAAACGCTCAATCACTTGGGCATCTACCCAGTAACTTTTTCCAACCCAATTGGTACTGCCGTCTTTTCGAGTTTGCCACTTTCCTCTAGAGAAAAATAAATACTTTCCATCATGAGTCACGCGTGGTGAGCTTTCTTGTAGCTTAGTATTGATTTGAGGGCCCATATTCATTGCTGGTAACCAAGACCCGTCTTCGTGTTTAAAGCTGATGTAGATGTCTGCTTGGCCATAGCCATCCTTTCTCACTACATCCCACATCAGGTAAGATTCGTCCGGTGCGATATAAGGGTGTGCAATCCATTCTCCCGTATTTATCTCTGCGCCCAACTTTACGGGGGAGTTATATTTCCCATCGATTAGGCGTGAATAACCCAGATTGCCATGTCCTTTGTCTTCTTTTTTGAAAAAAGCAAAATAGTAGGTCCCGTTAGATGACAGTGAGATGCCATGAGCTTGATTTTTTAAGAACACACCTTGCTTTTTAGCAGCCGACCACCCCGTGTCTGTCCGTTCTCTGTATTCCCTCCCACCATATAAGAGAGTGCCATCAGCAGAGAATTGTGGCCATCTGATATCGGTTTCAACTTCAGGCCCCCAGCGATTGTTTATATATTGGGTAACAAAAAAGGTGCGCTTTTTATATTTCCCATTTTTGCGAGTGAAATAAAACTCAGTCATATCAGGTGTAAACGTCCCGCCTTCGAATCGCCCTTGTGGTGATACTATTTTAGGGTCAAAGAGTTGTGGGACCAAACCCGGTGGCGATTCACCAAAATAGCGCTCTTTTAAGTCCAGTGGTGTGTCTTTACCATAGCTAAGGCTACTCACTGCCATAATTGAAGGTAATAAAATAGCGAATATGCCTATACGTTTCATAATACTTCCCCTAACTTGAAACCAGTGTATTTTAGCGACCATCTGGAAATGGCTTTTATTAATATCATGCTCAATATGATTGCATCGATGCTCAAATTACGCTGGTCAATATCAAAACACTTGACGTCCTAATGACTTTTACGTGATTTCACTTAGTCAACACCAAACAAAACTTTTCGCCACCAAGAAATTACACATAAGCCCTTGTTATAAATACTTTAATTTTAATGTTCTGAGTGCCAATTCAACTATACTGAGCAACATAGTTTAAATTTCGCAGGTTCCATACACTTTGAAAACACACCATTGAGCCATCTCGATCCCAGATAAAGTAACGGTATTAAGCCTAAAGACCACTCAGCTGTAAGCTAAAACAACCTCACTTTTATACCGAAAATATGTATCGTAGTTCATTTCAAGTAACGTTATTATTTATCGATTAAAGGGCTTAGTTTGACTGAACATGACAGTCTAAATATCACGATAGGTATATAAAACTTAACTTAAGGTAAAAAATATTTGACATCAACAAGTCAAGTAATCTACGCTATACCTATGTTAAATATTTTTGACTTCAGGTATAAAATACATGACTAGGTCAGCCGCTTTAAAAGAATTTTTGCAAAGTATCAGTTTTAGAGAGGTTACATTGAGTATTGACTTATTAGTCAGTACTTACATTGGCTATTTCTA
>NZ_JAGJEE010000049.1:0-20235 GCF_018100885.1 Pseudoalteromonas sp. MMG013
GGAAGATTGAACAGATTTAGGTTTATCTGATAACTGGCTCCGCCAGTGGTATAACGTTTTGGTACAAACATCTAATCGCTCAGCGACTTCTGCAACTGAGTATCCACGCTCAGTAATTTGTTTAACAGCTGCTTCTTTAAACTCTTGGGTATAGCGTTTACTTTTGCTCATAAAAACACCTTTTATTAGAAGTTACAATGTAACTCATTGAGTGTCTAGCAAAGTCTGGGAAGTCCATTAATGAGTTAGTGTCTGTCAACCAGTCCATGTTTACCCCAACAAAACCTAATGTTTTATAGCTTTTTCTACGATTATATTCTTAGTAATTAAACCAAGCTCATCATTAAATGCAGATAAAAGTTCTTGAATTGAGGTTTTACTGTCCTCCAATTCACTAAACCAGTTACTCAGTTCAACTTGCTTTTTATAACTTGGTAATGAGACTTCAATATCATTTAATTGCTTAATTGATAAAAATTTTTGAACTGCCCCGGTAGATAGTTTATTCAAATCTAGCCCTCTCAACAAATGGGCTAAATATGGGATAAACACATTAGACGTGTCGATAACTTCTAGACTGATAGCATTATTTGTAAGCCAGAACGGCTCTTCCGAAAAGTGAATGTTTCCGCAATACAGCCCTACTTTGCCTATGATAATCGTATTTTCATGCCTATTTGCTTCTTCGAAATATCCGATGATTCCATTGCCTCCATAAACAGGAAATCTCCCGTTTTCTAATAGTTCAGATTTTGTAAGGTTGTCTCCTGTTCTTAACTTACCTATG
The DNA here is from genome assembly GCF_018100885.1 of Pseudoalteromonas sp. MMG013. NCBI lineage: Bacteria > Pseudomonadati > Pseudomonadota > Gammaproteobacteria > Alteromonadales > Pseudoalteromonadaceae > Pseudoalteromonas > Pseudoalteromonas sp. MMG013. Next base: position 788 of record NZ_JAGJEE010000049.1, read on the forward strand.
CTTTTAATAATTCTAGGCTCTGAATAACCGACACTTATATTTCGAGATGTGATGTCAAAGTAATTAGCAATTGAGCGAGTTAACTTAGAATTTTCAGTTTTTAACTCTTCAATAGTTTCCGATTTATCAAATTTAATGGCTTCTTCTTTATTTGGTAAAGAAATTGAGAGGTTGTACGATTTATTGTTTAATAATAGCTCTTTGTCTATTAGACAAGCGCGGTCACATATTTCTCTACTTTCAAATAATGATATGAATTCAGAAAAATCATCTTCCTTAATAGGTGTTCTTTTATTAATGTTTTTATTTGTTGCCAAGTCGTAAAACCAGATGTCTTTACCCGGTGGTGTTTTATCAAAAAACAATACGCTTACTTTTACGCCCGTATATGGTGCTAATGTACCGTTTGGAAGACTCAAAATGGAATGTAGGTTAAATTGGGTTAGCAATTGGTACCTTAGCGAATCTAAGTGATTAGTACCGTTAAATAGAACTCCTTCTGGCACAATTAAAGCAGCTCGCCCATTGATATTTAGCTTATCCATAGTATGTTTTAGAAACATAGCTTCCAAGTTTCCTTGGTAGCCATGATATGCATATTCATATCTACTAAATTCACTAACTATACCAAAAGGGATACCAGAAATAATCACATCATATTTTGAATGACCCTGAGTCAACAATGAATCTGACAGAGAAATATCACTAATATCTATATTATTAACTAGTAAATTCAACACTCCGATCAAATATGCGAAAGGATTAATATCATTGCCTTTTACTTTCAATCGTGAGCTATCATTATTCGATGACAAAAACTCTTTAGTCGCAACAAATGTGCGTGCCGTCCCCATTGCAGGATCGTAAACGCTATCGTTTACCTTAGGTTTTGTAACTTTTACTAAGGCATCAATTAGAGATTTTGGTGTATAAAAAGCACCAGATGCTTTGGAGCTTTTCACCATACTTGATATCAGTTCATCAAACTCGTTTGTCAAACATTCTAAAATGTCGATATTTTCCAGCCTAAATAAGACTTCATTCAATATTTTACTAGAACGAATTCTGAACGGAATTTCATTGAGCAGCTTGTCAACAATTTTCCATGTATTAAATGCTAAGCTATCTTCTATCAGTTCAATCTCATTCGAATCAATATCGTTAACAATATCCTCAAGTGTCCGCCTAAGTGTATAAAAATCAATTGCTGTATCTCTAGAACCATAAACATCATCAACATTAAATAAATTTCTGAATGAGCTTACATGCCTTGTTCTAGGTGTATCTACCAAGATAATGTCATAGAAGTATTTAATAAGTAGTATTAGAGAAAGCTGTTCTACAGCATCAATCGCGTTGTTGATAGCTGAATCCTTCCTAATTAATTCGGTTAGATTAGCTAGTTTGTTCTTGTAATTATTCATTCGTAATCACCAGGTAATTGTACAGGTTTACGATATCTTCGCTTATTTCTGCTTTAGGTATTGAATTAACAAAGCTTTGAGTTCTATTTACACAAAAGCCAGTTTCATTTTTTACGTATGGATCTATTATTTCCTTAATAATGCCGGACTCAACTGAAGCCAATTTGCCATTATAATTTCCCTCCGTTGAATAATCTCCTGTTTGACCATCCTGCAACTTAGTTTTCACACCCAAATCTAGTGATTCATTCAGAGCATCATTGCTTTCATTCAAAGCAGAAGGGCACACGAGGTAATGCTTAATTTCTCTTCTTTTCCAAGATAGTAAATGAGAGATTAAATTATTCTTATTGAATTTTTGAATTCCATTTTGCTGAACTAACAGAGCGCATTTAGCTGTCCCAATATTAGTCAATGGAAACTCGTCTCGGTCACAGATCATGTAAACATTCTTAGTATTATGAGGATGGCCTTCCAAATAACTCACAAAATTGGCTAAACGCATTAATTTTTTGTCAGCGAATACTTGAGAGTTCTTTTCAAAGCCTGATTCTTGTTTGATCACCACAAACTTGTTCAAGAACTGACTAATTTGGGCTGCTTCATTTTGATTTTCAGCTAACTTACGAATCGCTAATAGTTTGAATATGATCCAATCGTCCTCACAATCCATAAAGACGATATTCTTAGCAAGTGACATAGCTTTTAGTTGTGTACTATTAATTTCCGATAATTCTGTAAGGCGAGAAGCGAGGTAGCTTATTTTCTCTCCAGTTTTAATTTCTCCATTTTCAACAACTTTTAGTCTTTCGATACCAGACTTAGAAATGGAGTCTAATAAATGCGTTGTAGTAATTGCTTTACCGCTTATCCCGTTAAAAGTAGTCCATAAGTGATCTATGTTTTTATAATGTAGATGAGAGTCTGCCTCATCAAACAAGAACAATGTGTTTTCTCTGTCAAATAAGTCAACCAGTGCGTAAAGAAATAGTAGTTGATACTCACCATCACTCATATCTTCTAAGCGAAGTAACTTCTCGTCTTCTCCTTCGGCCACTTTCGAAAACTTGATATCAAAACTGTTCTTTACAATGAAATAATTGTTATCAGCGGCTTGAGTAAAAAACATTATTTTTGAATCAAAAGACGTATGTTCATCTGTTTCAAAAGACACTTTAGATATTGTATTTTGGTCTAGCTGGACGGTTCTTTGCTCGAGAGGCTCACTAAAATCATAGTCGTCGTCAACTAACGTAGTAATAAAGTTACTAAGAGTTTGGTGGTAAGCTTTATTTGTAATTACGTCGGAGTTACCATTGGATTCGTCTTTATGAGCTTGCTCTACAAGGTTTGTATAGGCTCTATCTACTTTGATATCAAATGAGATTTTAGTTGAATTATCTTCTTCGTATTCACTCTCTATAATGTAACTATTTTGCTTTAAAAACCTACGAACTAAACCATTTTGATTACCTGTAGTAGATAAAAAAATCAAAAGTTTGGCTAGCGATTTGTCATAGTAAAAACAATCTAAACTCAAAGCTCTTTTATTTGTTCGCTCAGTATTTAAATACCGAGCAAAGCGTTCAGAGTAACTCTCATTCTGTCCAGAGGAGAAACAGACAATCTTGTAATCTTGATATAGCGTGCTTGCTGACTTCAGTTTTTCATCAAATATTGACTTAAGAATTGATGATTTACCTGAGCCGTTTCCACCAATAAAAGTAGCGATTTTATCAAACTCTAAAACTTGTTCTTCTGTGTGCAGCACATTGCCCGGTAAGGGTAAAGAGATCGCTGTCATCTTAGTAATATTCCTTTATGTAGCCATATGCCCTATCAAATAGCACTTGGTCTTTATGTAATTTATATTTTAGTAAGGCTTTACGCAGTGACTTTTGTACTTCGCGTTCGCCGCCGGTGGTGTTTTGCCAGCCAGGGAAGTTTACTATGCGAACGATGGCATCTATGTCGGTAACTATGCGCTCTACTACCGCAGGTGTTTCATCGTTTTTCAGTTCTAAGAACAAGTCAGTTAGTGCCGCTTTGGGTGACTTTTCTTGTACTTCTTGCTGTAAGTCTTTTTCGGCTGAAACAGTATCTTTAGCAATAGCACAAAGCTCTTTGACGAATTCTATTGAGGTAATTAACCCTTTTTCGGCTTTATCACGCAGTTCTTCTAAACGTTTACTGAGCTTTTTAAATTCAGCATTGCCACCGTGTTTTTTAAAGCGTTGAATTAAGTCTTTTTCGAGTTGTTTAATCTTTTTTGGATCAGGGTTATTGAAGATGCTTTCAATGACATCAGCATCAAGTACAAACTCGTCTAGGGTATGTACTTCACCTACATGAATGTTTTCATGAATTAACTGAGTGGTTTGAGCCCCAAGCGCTAACCACAACATTTTACCTACGTTGTCTGAGGCTGGTTTTACCGACTCAAAGACTTGCGCTAACCATTTATAGTCTTGGTTGTATGGGTCTAAGATGTTATCTGGCGATAACGACTCCCAAAGTTTTGATAAGTACTTAAAGTCTTTGGCAAAAGCGTCTTTTTTATCATCTGTACTAATGGCGTTTTGCGCTGCTTCTAAGCCTTCAAAACCATCAAGGGTTCTATCTACCCCATCAAAGTGCTTTAACGCATCAGTCATTGCTTGTGGTAAACGAGAACGTAAGTCGCCTAAGTTAGTAATAACCTGCTGAACGCTTTCTTCATCAAACTCTAACGCTTTTGCGGCATCATCAAATACGCCAAAGTAATCAACAATACAGCCGAATGTTTTTTGCGGATATAAACGGTTGGTACGACAGATTGCCTGTAACAAGGTATGGTCTTTTAACGACTTGTCTAAATACATGGTTTGACAAATCGGTGCATCAAACCCAGTTAATAGCTTAGCGGTAACAATTATAAATTTAAGCTCAGATTTTGCATCATTAAACTCATCAACAATCTTTTCTTGTTGGCTTTTATCAACGCCCCACTTTTGCTTAAACTCAAAGTCATCATTTGCCGTGGTTGAAATAACCACCTTACTGGCTTCCTCTGGGAAGTAGTTATCTAGCTCTTCTTTATATTGCACACAGGCATGTCTGTCTGGTGTAACTATCATGCCCTTAAAGCCTTGTGGCGCTACTTTATCTTTAAAGTGTTCAGCAATATCTTTAACTATTTTGGCAACACGCTCCGGTGATTTTAAGAAGGCTGACATTTTGGCTGATTTCTTATTTAACTCATCAGCTTCTTCATCACTTAATGCTGCGCTTTCTTTAAATTCGGCAAAGGCTTGGTCAATGGCTTGAGTATCAACATGCACATCAACCAAACGAGGTTCAAAGTGCAATGGTAATGTGGCTTCATCACGAATAGAGTCATGGAAGGTATAACGCGACATATAGCCGCCTTTATCTTCTTCTGCGCCAAAAGCCCAAAAGGTATTTTTATCGGCTTTGTTTACTGGCGTACCGGTTAAACCAAATAAAAAGGCATTAGGTAAAGCAGCACGCATCTGACGGCCTAAATCACCTTCTTGGGTGCGATGCGCTTCATCCACTAATACAATGATGTTTTCCCTATCATTCATATTAGGTTTGGCATCACGGAACTTGTAGATCATTGAGATAATGATCTTACGGGTATCACGCTCAAGCATTCGTTGTAATTCTTTAATGCTATCGGTTGATTCCACATTAGCGACATCAGCCGCATTAAACGTACCGCTAATTTGGGTATCTAAATCGGTTCGATCAACTAATACAATAACGGTTGGGCTTTTAAGTTGGGCAGCACGGCGAAGTTTTTGAGCAGCAAACACCATTAACAATGATTTACCTGAGCCTTGAAAATGCCAAATTAAACCTTTTTTGATTTTGCCTTCAATCACTCGCTCAACAATTTTATTGGCACCCTCATATTGCTGAAAGCGAGGAATTACCTTAATACGTTGTTTCTTTTTGTTGGTAGTAAATAATGAGAAGTTACGCATTATATCGAGCAAGCGTGCTGGGCTTAATAAATCAGTCAGCTCTTTACCTATTTCAGCTAAGCCTAGTGCTTTTGAAATTTGGCTATCATCCTCTTCTGTGCGCCAAGGAGCCCAAAACTCTAGCGGGCAACGAATAGCACCGTAAAACAGCTCTTTACCTTCAGTAGCAAAAGATAAAATATTCGGCACAAACAATTGCGATACGGCATTTTCATAAATGCTGTGTACTTCATGAGCACCGTCTAACCAACTTACCGATGGGCGTATTGGTGTTTTCGCTTCACCCACCACTACCGGAATGCCGTTAATCATTAATACCACATCAGGTATTTTCGTTTCTCTATGATGAATACGGAACTGGTTAGTTACCACATAATCGTTACGAGTTAAGTCATCAAAGTCGATTAAGTTTACTGACACATGGCGATTGTTTTCGCCAAACGGCATGGTTTTTTCTCCTGTCATCCAAGCGAAAAATTCTTCATTGGCTTTTACTAAGCCAACTTGATTTACCGAAATTAAAATAGCACGGAGTTTATGTATTACTTCATCAGCCAAATTTGGATTAGCTTCAATCTCTGGATTAAGGCGAACTAACGCTTTAACTAATTCTGATTCAACTAGAACCTCATTAACACCGCGGCTTAATTGCTCTGGTGATTGAAACTTCCACTGAACACCAAATGTTTTTGGCTTTGGTTCTGAAACCTCATTCTGACCATGAGAGGCGTTTAAATTAATGCCAGTCATTTGATGAATGATGTAGTGTTCCACACTATTTAATTCGGTAAATCCCATACCTAAAACACCTTGTTTATTAAGTCACTTCTTATTTGAAATAATTTTTCGCCATATAATACGCTTTGCTGAATTGTATTACGGATACTTGTAATATTTCTTCCATACTCTTGCTGCATTTTAACTGGTGGCATCGGTACTTTTAAGGACCTGATTTCTTGTTGTGAGATATTTTTCATTGCCCCACCTGTACCAGTTGCAAATGCTTCAATTTGATTTCTACACAAAAGACTATTTAGAACTTCCGATATGTATACTTTATCCACCTTCTCACTCAAGAAGTTCAGCTTCAAAGTTTTGTCTGAAAGCATTAGGTTTGGGTAGCTTTTGCTTACGAGACATACCCTTCCAACTAACTCAGTAGTATTAGCCCTAGTTATTAGTACATCGCCGGCCTTTACTGAATGTTTTGGAATATATTCTTTTTGATTTATCAATCGCTTATTTTCATTACAAACAAACCCTTCTGCTCCTACAGCGCTAACTTTTAATACTCCTTTTTCTTCATTAGATACTGGAATATTCTCTCCATTTAGGCTTTTCCCTGCAATAATATTGTCTAAAACATGAGCTAAGCGAACTTTTTCAAAGTCACTTGAACATAAATTCTTTTCTCTTATTGTGATTAAGTTTTTTTTAAGCTGAGAAGTAAGTAATTTATTATTTTCAATTAAACTATCTAATGAATTAAGTAGTTGTAATAAATCTTTTTGTTTTGTTTTTACCGGGAGAGATAATTCAAAATTTGATAGGTCTTTAAACTTAACTCTTGGAGATAACCCCCCAGCAGAGTGTTGTACAGCATAATCAAAAAAACGATCATTATTTACAATAAAGGGTAATAGTTCAGGTATTAGTAGCTCTTCAACTGCTCGCATTACGGTGATATCGCCGGAACAGATTCCTTCAAAATTAGCTTTAGCGGCCTTCTTTAAATAAGCTCGTCTTCGGCCAAATAACACATCACGTTGACTAAACTTCTTTGTGAAAGTTGTACTTTCTTCAATGCCAGCTGAACGGCGCAAATGTATGTCTTCGCTAGTGATATGTTCTAGACCTACAACATGTTTGATGCCTTCAGCTACAGGATCTTTAACTGACTCTTTTGGCTCAAATACCACATCGCCAAACTTAACCTTTTTCCAGTCTGATTTATCGATAGAAAAGTTCTTAATAGCTTCCATGTCTAACATTACACTAGCTCCTTAAATAACTTTTCCATTGACAGTTTTAGGTTATCTGATGACTGTTGCCATTCTTGATATGCTGTTGCAAAACAAGCGTATTCACTGTTCACTAATGAATCAGGTCGAATATAAAGGTTAATGGCCATATTTGCTTTTTTATCTAGTACTTCTTGTTTCTCAACTAACACAGCAAAGTTTTCTTCACTTTCAAACTTACTGTAAGCATTAAATATTTTATCGATATGAACTTGGTCTAGGTAGCCAATGTTTTTATCTTGTCTTACTTCTTTCACCGCATTAATGAACAAGATTTTATCTTTTTTATTTTCCTCTTTGTTTGTTTTAGTAATTAACAAACAGGCTTCCATAGGCGAGTTATAAAACAGGTTAGGCCCAAGACCAATAACACATTCAACTTGGTCTTGCTCTATCATACTTCTACGTATTTCAGCTTCAGAATCACGGAATAGAATACCGTGTGGCCATAATGAAATTGAACGGCCATTACCTAAATCAAGGCTCTTCTGAATATGCTGTTGAAAGGCATAATCAGCACAACCCTGCGGTGGTGTGCCCCACACATTTCGACCATGCGGGTCGCTTTCGAATGCTTTGCGATCCCATGATTTTATCGAATACGGCGGGTTAGCGAGAATTACGTTGAATTTTTTCAGCTCATCATCTTCAAGCAAGCCTGGATTACTTAAGGTATTACCACGAACAATATCGAACTCTTCAATACCATGCATAAACATGTTCATACGAGCAATAGCTGAGGTTAATAGGTTAATCTCTTGGCCGTATAATTTAAGGGTGCGGTATTCTTTGCCTTCATCTTTAAGGTGCAAGGCACAGTTAAGCAATAAACCACCCGAGCCACAGGTAGGGTCGTACACTGACTCACCAGGTTGTGGGTCCATTATCATGGTCATTAATTTAACCACGGTACGGTTGGTGTAAAACTCTGCTGCGGTATGGCCGCTATCATCAGCAAACTCTTTAATTAAGTACTCGTAAGCATTACCTAGCTTGTCGTCTGGCACATTTTTTAAATCAAGCGTGTGCTGTGAATAATGCTCAATTAAGTTGGTGAGCATGGCATCTGAAAGACGGTCTTTATTGGTCCAACTGGCATCACCAAAAATACCTTCTAAGGTATCTGGATTGGCCTTTTCAATGGCACGCATGGCGTTTTGCAGAGCTAGACCAATGTTGGTGGTAGTTTCACGTACATCTTTCCAGTGAGCACCATCAGGCACTTGAAAATGATGATTTTCAGCAAAGGCGGCGTATTCTAAATCACCATCACTTTCTGCTAAGGCGTTGTTAAACTCTTCATCGTAAACATCAGAGATACGTTTAAAGAACATGAGTGGGAAAATGTATTGCTTGTAATCACCCGCATCGATGGTGCCTCTGAGAGCAGTAGCTGCGCCCCAAAGGTATTTTTCTAATTCTTGCTGAGTCATCATGAGGATGCTTCCTCTGTAATTAATTTTGTTTCAAACGCTTTGTAAATGCTTTCAATAAAGTTAGCTAATGGCGTTATATCGTTATGACTTTTATCGAGCTGCGCTAATTTTTTAAATGGAACGTTGATTGAAATATGGTAGCCAAAGGCAATATTAAATAATGACCTGTTGGAATTAATAATTTTATCTTGCCAGTTACACTGACTTTTCCAGTCCGTAGTTATATGTTGATCTAGTAGATCTTCAATTACGTGCCAGTCGTCTCTGTATATTCTGCCAGTGTGTTTATTGAAGTTTTGCTTAGTATGTAGCGGCTTTCTAAAATCACTATCGGTTAACCATAAGCCAGTTATGTATGACTGCCCCATAAATTTAATGTGATACTCTGTAGTCGTTGAATATGATTCATCACCGACAAATAAGTATTCAGCAAATAATGGTTCTTGTTGGAAAATATGCCTGCCTTGCCCTTTAGTGTTACCTGGGTATATATCAACCACTAAGTCACCAGAATTTTTATCGACTCTAAACAGTAATTCGTTTGACCAGCCTTTTGAAAAGTTAGTACCTAGCCTGTCGTTATATGAGAGCTTTTCAACCGTTTCATCATTTTTACAAAACTGATTAACTGCCGACTCAACTCTTCGGTATATAGACTTAGAACTAATATTTTTTAAAGAGCCAATTGGTGTTTCAGGCAACCAACTGTAGTTGTGACCTTTCACAAGCTGGATGAAGTCGTTGAGGAATCTATTACTGTTACCAGTCGTCTTTTCAAAGCTGGCAACTTTAACAGCGATTGCCATTAATTTTTTCCAGTTCAAGTCAAATGGCGTTACGATTTCTTTATTATCTTCAATACGTTTGCTTTGGTGGTTAAAAATATTCAATATTTGGTTATATAGCTGAGCTGTACAATCGATATTGTCTCTTTTAGCTTCAATAACAATTAAAATATTATTAATGGTTATTACCAAATCACAAATGGGATCGTATTCTGAGTTATGAGTTTGCTGCCAAAAATTAGACATTAAGCTTTCACTTAGCGAAACAGCAAATACTTTCTCGAAATCGCCAATATTGCTTGTGGCTTTTTGTATTTCGATTTGAATATTGGTGTCACCATCAAGATCTTCGAATAACTGATTATATAAATCAGCGTCATCAATAATGGTTTTCAACACCTCATGACAAAAGAGCGCATCTTCTTGTAAACATATTGCCAAGGCTCTTGTTAAGTCATTTTCTAATTGATAACTTCGATTGCCTTTAGCGTAGGTTTTAAAAATATTTAAGTGTTTATTCATTTAAAGAAAACCCTTTAAAACACTTTTAAACTTTTCTTCAGCTTCAAGGCTTGCCTGCCATGCTTGTTTCAAATCTGCCATCGCTTCTTCTACTGATGGCAGGTTATCTTCAATTATTTTTTCAACGTATAGCGGGATGTTTAAGTTAAAGTCGTTTTCTTTTAACTCATCCATTGAAGCTACTTTGACGTAGTTTTCCACATCTTGATAATTGTGATACCAGTCGTAAATTTGTTGAACGTGATTAGGCTCTAGGAAGTTTTGTGCTCTACCTACTCTAATTTGGTCAGAGGCATCTATAAACAATACTTTGCCTTTTTTATCGGCAGGCTTGTTTTGTTTAAACACCATGACACACGCAGCTAGTTGTGTACCGTAGAATACGTTAGGGCCCAAACCGATAACGGCTTCAAGCATGTCTTGTTCAAGGAGTTGTTTACGAATTTTACCTTCGGCTGCTTTCCTGAATAATGCACCATGTGGTAATACAACTGTCATACGGCCAGTACTGTTCATGGATTTAACCATGTGTTGCACCCAAGCCATATCACCATTACCTTTTGGTGGTACGCCAGCTATGTTTCTGCCGTATGGATCATTGGCCCAGTTTTCAGCGCCCCAATCTTTTAAAGAAAAAGGTGGATTAGCTATTACACAATCAAAGGTTTTAAGACCATCAGCTTCAAAAAAGGCTGGATGATGTAAGGTATCACCACGTAAGATTTCAAAGTCTTCAATACCATGTAAGAACATGTTCATACGAGCAATTGAGCTTGATGTAAGGTTCTTTTCTTGACCATATAATTTAAGCGTTCGATAATCTTCTTTGTTGTCTTTAAGGTGATCAACACACTCAAGTAACATTCCCCCTGTACCGCAGGCTGGATCGTAGATAGTTTCACCTTCATGCGGGTCTAAGATCATACCTAGCAAATGCACAACCGAGCGTGGTGTGTAGAATTCACCGGCTTTTTTATTGGTTAAATCCGCAAAGTGCTTAATTAGGTATTCGTAAGCATTACCCAGCATATCTGGGTCAACTTTTTGATTACCTAATGTGTATTGTGAAAAGTGCTCGATAAGGTTTATCAGTAATGCATCAGAAAGCTTATTTTTGTTGCTCCATTGAGCATCACCAAATATACCGTAAAGGAATTCTTGGTTAGCTTGCTCTATACCACGTAAAGCGTTTTCTATAGCTGCACCAACGTTTGTGGTAGTTTCACGCACATCTTGCCAATGACAACCGTCTGGTATTTCAAAACGGTGCATTTCTGGTAGGGCTGCGTATTCTTCATCGCCATCTGACTCTTCAAGTGCTACACGATATTCTTCATCGTAAACATCTGAAATACGCTTAAAGAAAAGTAGCGGGAATATGTAAACTTTAAAATCAGAAGCATCAACAGGACCTTTTAAGATCCATGCGGCTTTTGAGAGGTATTGCTCTAACTGGGAGAGCGTTATTTTATCCATAATTTGGTGACTTCAATTCTTGTTGATAACCAGGTGCAATTGCGAGATTTTCTGCACCGTATAATGTTTGTATATTCTGTAAATAAAGCTGATATTCTGGGCCTGAAAGTGAAGCACTTTCAGAACAGTCCACGTTCCACCGTCTCAGTAAATAACCAGCCATTGCTGCACGCACATTGACTTCTAATATGCCTTTATCCATGCCAAAGTCGAGTTTAATAGCGGTTGGATGTTTAACGTTATTTGGGTGCGGAATAATTTGTAAAGGCACCATTCGCATCCATTGATGATCTTCTAACTTATCTTCTTCAGGAGATGGTGTCTGTGCCAGAATTGTAACTTTAGTAATGCGAGTTAACACAAAGTCTCTGAATGACTTTGATTTGCGATCATACGCCCTTAAATGCCAACGTAAGCCATTATCTACTATTGAGTGAGGCACTAACTCTCTTGCACCCGAGCCGCTGCTTAAAGATGTATATATAACGCTAATGGGCTTATGGTTGATAATAGCTTGAGATAGCTTAGCGATAATATCAATATCAGGCACGTTTAACGGGCTTGGTGATTCAATAGGGAATGACGTATCACCAATAGAATCAAAGCCATCGCTTATGTTATTCGCTAACTTAATGAGCGTGCGGCGTGCATCGTGTTTAAATATGGGCTTGAATTGCGTGGTGATGAAGTATTTCTTTTCTACGTTGTCATACGCCATATTCTCAGGTGCATTGTCTTTGTAGAACTTCAAATCTCTGGTTGCTGCGGCAAGGCCTAATTCGAAATGACTGACTATTTCACTGCGCGTTACCATGCCAGTAAAATAAAGCTTAAAGTCGATATAAGCTAAACGCTGCTTTTGTGCAAAACTAAATTCGTCCATTCGATAAATCTGATTCTATTGACATTTTCTATTCGAGTTGAAATAGTATGTCTCATTATGAGTTAGACAGCAAATAGATTTTATGCTATAGATTTTATGCTTTAGTGTTGATATAAATCATCACTACTAAAAAGCTCAAAATTATGTACAACCAAACTAACTCACAGCGCAGTAAACTTACTGAAAGGTCGCTGCGCAACCAGCAGTACTAATGCTGTTAGCTTCCTGATTTTACTCATCAGGGTAAAGGGTTGAGAAGATTGCGTTTTGTCGTTATCTAGGTACGCCGTGCTTACAGGTGTAGGTGCTCGCTTTTTATTTAAAATGCTTTTATTTAATATGTTTTTAGTTAACATGATTTGATGTGAGGAAAAATCAGAAAATACAGCTCATCTTCAATGGGTTATCACTCACGTATCGGCACACCGCCTTTATTTTGAAAGGTAAAGCCCTGCATGGTTATACACCGCAAGGCTTTACATTTTTATTAAATTTGCCTATCCGCGGTTATGTTATTCCGCGTTTCCAAGCATCGTTGCTAACCACTGCCCTTCTTCGGTCGCTTCAAGGGCTATCTTAACTACCATTGTTAAAGGCACTGACAATAACATGCCGACGGTGCCCAATAACCAGCCCCAAAAGATCAACGACAAGAACACCACGAGTGTCGACAACCCAAGGCCACGGCCCATAAATTTAGGTTCGATGATACTGCCCATTACCGTATTTATTATGATGTAACCAACGGCGACAATACCAGCCACAATTGGCCCCAAGGTGATCAATGCTAATAACACCGCTGGAACAGCGGCAATCATTGAGCCAATATTAGGAATATAGTTAAGAAGAAATGCCACAACCGCCCACAGTACGAAGTAATCTACACCTAATACCCACAGCAACAAACCAGCAAAGAATCCAGTGGCCAACGACACCATTGTTTTTATCGCCAAGTAAGAATTGATTGAGTCTAAGAATCGGTCGATTTGTTGCATTTTCATTTGCGGATCATCCAACGCCAAGTGTACTTTTTTACTTAACATCGGTGCCTCAAACAACATAAACACAACCGTCAATATGATTAAAAACACATTCGCCATAACGCCACCAAAGCCTGTTAACATATTAGTGGCCATATCAATCATTTTACCTGGGTCGAATAAAGAAATAAGTTGGTTTTTATCTATCAAAATATTGTATTGTGCAGCAATATTCACGGTCCAAATAAACTTATTTTGTAACTCCTCTCGATATTGTGGTAGTTGCTTTGAAAAATCAGTAAGAGATTGGCCAACAAGTCCTGCTAAGCTCATCCCAATTGCAGTAATAAGGCAAATGACCAATACAATAGCGATCCCTTTTGGGATATGAAAACGCGCAAAAAACTTCAGTAATGGATTACAAATGATAGCGATAAAAGCAGCTAAAATAAAAGGGATCACGATATCACTTGCTAATTTAATACCGGCAAGTACAACAAATAACGACGCTAAAATAACGAGACTTTTGTTTAGGCCTGACAGAGAAGACACAGAATTTCCTTAACAATTTTTTGTTAATTCTAAATCATTCCATCCCAAAGTTGTAGCAGCATAGAGCGAAAGGTGATCGATAGTACGATCATCTCGTATACTGAAATACACAGCATACTTTTCTCAGTGGAGATAATTAAAAATGAGAATACTTGTTACAGGCGCAACAGGGCTAATTGGTAGGCAGTTATGTGGATTTTTAGCACAGCAGTTTAAAGTGACGGCCCTCACCCGTAACGTTGATAACGCGCAAGCGCTATTTGGTCGTAAAGTAACCTGCATTTCAACATTAGAGACAATAAACTTTGACACAGTCGACGTTGTGGTTAACCTAGCTGGCGAGCCTATCGCCGAAAAACGTTGGTCAACAAAACAAAAACACCTCATTACTGAAAGTCGTATCAATATAACGCAGCAGTTAGTCACTAAAATAACGCAGGCCACCACCCCACCTCATACATTCATATCTGGCAGTGCGATTGGTTTCTATGGCAGACAAAATAGCCACATAACGATTGATGAAACGTTCAACGATTACAACCCAGAATTTAGTCATCACTTATGTAACGAATGGGAGCAAACCGCTCGTCGTGCTGAGTCAAGAAACACTCGTGTGTGTGTATTGCGTACTGGAATTGTATTGAGCCAAGATGCTGGGGCACTTACAAAGATGTTACCCGCCTTTAAGCTGTGTCTGGGTGGAAAAATGGCCGATGGCCAACAAATGATGTCTTGGATCCACATTGATGACATAGTGAACATCATATTACATTTAATTAATAACCAACACCTGTCTGGTACTTTTAATGCAACGGCTCCCAACCCTGTCAGTAACCAAGAATTCACAAAAATATTAGCGAGTACCCTGTCGCGACCTGCGGTGTTGCCAATGCCTAAGATTGTATTACGCCTACTATTCGGGGAAATGGCTGATTTACTGATATATGGACAAACTGTTATACCAAAAAAATTACTTGATAGTCAGTTTTCATTTAGATTTAACCACTTAGATAAAGCATTAGCGAACCTCTTACGTTAAAAATGCAGACACCGAGGGTGTTTGCATTTTTATAACGCTATAACTAAAACTAAGTCAATTCGATTATTTTACGATTAACTGGTCTTCAAGCAAGTAAATACCATTGGGGTCGGTCAAGCTAAATACTTTTACAGCGAGTGTTTTTCCTGCCGCGTTTTCACATTCTAAGATCTGATATAACACTGGCTGACGCACATTAACGACATCTTTATTTGCAGTGAATACATCTGAATGGAATGGACCTTTTGACTCTTTGCCTGAAAACAAACCAAGCTCAACACCACGATTAGCAACAACAGAACAATAAGCTTGGTTGTTATGATTGTTTACTGTTAAACGGCTAGATACGTGATACTCACTGTGGTAACCAAATGAATATGGTTGGTGAACGAACTCACCTTTTGGTGTTACATCAATTTGCCAATCCACATCTGGTGCACCAGGGATATTAACCTGTACTTTATAGTCAGTTCCTTGTGCATCGTAACAACTTACGCGCAACTTTTTGTTTGTAGATAAAAACTGCTCTGGAATGGCCACTGACGCAGTCAACTTTGAAGGGTTATTTGTATCAATAGTCACACGCGTATTGGCAACATGCTCACCATTGTTATTCCAACCACCCGTGTTCGAATAAACATTCGCTACATCGCAATAACTGGTATCTTGCGCTAGTAACAACTCCACTGTTAAGTGATGTGCATATTCGCTGATAATTGTCGCAGAAGCCACCGGACCAGAAGCATATTGAGTCAAACGCTCGTATCCATCCGTATCTTCTACATTTTGTGCTAATGCAAAACTTGCCCCAGAGAATAATGTTGAAGCCAATAATAACGCATTAGTTTTATTCATGTTTAATTTCCTTTTTAAGTAACTTATTTCATTGAAGACAGGCTCACCCCGCATCAATTGAACCTATTTTAACTACAAACCAAAGTTAAGATCAACAAAATTAATTAACAATTTTTAACTAAATATTTTCAAAACACATAATTAGAAATAACAAATACCACAAAACCTGTTAAATATCATTTATTTAAATAGATACAGAATAATCGCATCGGATTAGTTTTATTTATCCTTTATTTGCATTCACATTAAATTGGCACTTCACAACAGTTCTTGCATTAGTTTTATTGTTCTTTATTTTTACTAATTAATTTTATCCAAAAAACAAACAGCTATTGTTTTGACAAACCTAGCCAAATATAAACCAAACGATATCTACATGAGTCTTGCAGTGGAAAAATAGGCAGAGAAGCAATATGTGCGCTTTGAATTAAGCCGCATCACCGGTATTGAAATAAAGCGCAATGTAATAAAGTACATTGAATATTTAACGTACTATAGGAAAGTCATTGATACCTAGTATAACCTCAGGTTTGGATAAGGGTTTTGGAATAGGAAATGTTTTGTAAACAAACTTACGTACAATCTAATGATGATATTTTATTCAATATCAAGGCGCTTTCATTTGTAATAGCGGGCTATTACAAATGAAAGCAACGCCGAGAGTGAAAAAATAGCTTTATTGGGCAAATTCGCTTATCCAGAGCTGAGGTTACTTAACCTCAGCTCTGGATAAGGGTTTTGGAATAGAAAATGTTTTAAAAATAAACTTACGTATAATCCAATGATGATATTTTGTTCAATATCAAGGCGCTTTTATGCAGTAATAGCGGGCTATTACAAATGAAAGCAACGCCGAGAGTGAAAAAATAGCTTTATTGGGCAAATTCGCTTATCCAGAGCTGAGGTTAGTATACCCCTTAAATGCTGGATTTTTCCTTGTTACTGCGTGCTGCCCACAAATATAAACACACATCATGTACTGCAATATGAGGGACAATTCAGTGCGGTACTAACCAGCTTAATTTCGTACGTTTAAGCTGGTTAAAAGTAAACCAATACCCCCCCGTGGGAACGGTAGCAATATCTAGTTGTACAATCAGGGAAATGAATAACGCATGATCCGCTTCAGCACAGAGCCATATTGGCAAAAAAATGTGCCCGTATTGTATGCAATTCCATGACGTGCAAAGACAGACTGCACCATCAGCGCGACTTCTTGATACCTGGACGAAGGTAAGTCAGGGAATAAGTGATGCTCTATTTGAAAACTTAAATGTCCTGTTAATATATGAAAAGTACGACCTCCTTGAATATTGGACGATCCCAATGCTTGGCGATAGTACCATTGACCTTGACTTTCATTTTCGCATTGCTGTTGACTAAACGTTTTTGTCTGCTCTGTAAAATGGCCACAAAAAATGATGGTTGATGTCCATAAGTTACGTAGTAAATTAGCCAGAAAATTGCCCCCGAGCACCCATAAAAATAACGGCCCTGCAAGCAATGGAAACAATACATAGTCTTTCACCAATTGCCGACTTCCTTTGCTAAAAAAGCGCCGTTTCAATATAGCGTGTGATACTTTATAGTCTCGATCCTGTTTTTTCTTACCCAAAAAAACCCGTTCAGCTGCAAGTTCGTGATAAGACACGCCCCACTGAAAAAATACACTCAAATTTATATAGGTAAAAAACTGCCAAGTGTTCTTTAAACGCCATTGAAAGTCATCAGACAGCCTTAATAGCCCGTAACCAAAATCTCTGTCTTTGCCAATGATATTAGTATAAGTGTGATGTTCATAATTATGCACTCGATGCCAGCTCTGTCCATCACATGCAATATCCCACTCATAGGCCATGGAGTTTATATTTTTGTCATTCATCCAGTCATACTGACCGTGCATTACATTATGACCAATCTCCATATTGTCTAGTATTTTAGCCAATGCAAGTAAAACAACGCCAAGCAACCATATAACTGGTTGCCAAAACCCTAATAGCAACAGAGCGCGACCTAACCACTCACTATAGCGCTGAATTCTTATTACCCGTCTAATATGATCTGCATCATACTGACCTACTTTGGCTAACGTGAGTTGCTTTATTTCATCTAACTCCTCAGCCAATAAGTCAAAATTAACTGAACTCATAACGTGACCTCCAAATCAGAAACGGGCTGTGAGATACATAATTGGATCAACTGATGGCCACTATCAGATAGCGCGCCAGTGCGAATATCTCTGACCACACCTTTACTTTTTACACATTGGCACTGGTGACAGATCCCAATGCCACAACCTCGGGTTACAGCAACATTTTTTTCTTCCAATTGTTTAAGTAGAACATCGCTGCTATTAACCGATATGACTTGGCCATCAACATTTAAAGTATGCTCAGCTGCCGTATCCAAACTGTGATCAGTCGGTGCTTGTTTTAAACCAAACACTTCGTCAAAATACTTTAGTCCTAAATCACCACACACCTGTTGTACCTCATGTAGCATTTCATTCGGTCCGCAGCAGTAAACATCCACTAATTTGCTCACTGATATGTAATAGGATAATGCTTTACTGTGTGCTCTCGTACATAACTCAAAGCTAAAATTACGGTGCTCAGTCTCAAGCTGAGTTAGCTGTTCAACAAGTTGATGCTGATCTGCTTTAGCAAAATACACCAAGCGAACTGGCTCCTGTATATCACGCAAATGCTGTGCAAGCATTGCTGCGAATGGCGTTATTCCTGAGCCTCCCGCAATCATAAGTAGAGGCTTTTTTAGAGATTGAACAACAAACGTGCCTTGTGGTTTCGATATATTGACCCATGCAATTTTTTTCAGTTGTTCAGAGAGTTGACTTGTAAAACGCCCATTAAGGTCAACGCGTATTAATAACGAGATACAGCCCTGCTTATCACGCTCATATGGGCAAGACGCAATCGTAAAAGTACGCGTCAATAAACGGCCATTCATTTCAACCGTAATATTTATATGTTGTCCTGCCAAATGGGTAGGCCAGTTACGCTCAGGCCGTAAAGATATACGAATAAAATGTTCTGCCGTTTTTTCCACACATTCGATATGAGCTCGATATAAGTCGGCTCTCCAAGCGGGTTTAAAGTGCTGTATCACAGGTTCAATATACCCAGCAAAACTTTGATGATGTAAAAACCATTGTGACAACTTGTTAGAGACGGCCTGTAATGTTCGTTTCAATTGAGCGTACACCTGTTAGCTTAAATTTGAGCGCACAAGTGTACGCTCAAATTTCAGGAATTCAAGTCAAATTAGAATAAAAGCTCAATTAAAGGAGACGTATGAGATCATTGCAATGAACAACTCAGCGATAATTCATTATTTTTGATACGACAAATAGCCATCTATCAACAGGTATATTGGCCACTGTCATGCATTATGTGAAGGTGAATATGACGTACTGGGAATTTATAAAGCGGAGGACTTGGTGGCTTCTTTGATTTTTACGCACTCTTT